>JAZUOR010000079.1:0-7203 GCA_045604745.1 Acutalibacteraceae bacterium
CGCGGCAGCAAAGGCAGCGGCGTGCGATGGCTCCAGTGGTGGCTTCAGCTGTGGGGTTATCCGATCGACGTTGACGGCGATTTCGGGGCAAAGACAGAAAAGGCAGTCATTGCCTTTCAGTCCACGCTTGGCCTTGCAGCAGACGGCCTTGTCGGTTCACTGACCTGGAATGCACTCGAAGGGAAGGTGTGACCATGTGGCAGTACATAATCACTACGCTTGTTGAATCGGTCGTGCTGGTGCTGGCGGTTTATTATATCCAGCGCAGCCAGAGGAAGCGTGACAGCCATGCCGAGGAACGCGCTGCCGTGCGTCGCCGCGAGAGCCTGCTCAACCTGCAGATGACCATGGCGAGCAGCAAGCTCGCCTATGCTACCGCAGTAGCCATTGAGCGAGGCAGAACCAACGGCGAACTGAAAGAAGCCAAGGCAGACTACGCCGCAGCCAGGACCGCATATCTGCAGTTCCTCAACGAGCAGGCCGCTGACCATCTGATGGAGGAGTAGCCATGAAGAAGAAACTGAAAAAGGTGAGCAATATCGTGCTCATCGCAGCTGTGACTGCCGTAGTGGGATATGGCGTCACCGCTACTATTGTGCAGGTCATGACCGGTGTGGAGCTGTCCCCGACGCTGACTACGGCATGGTTTTCCTTCTGGGGAGTTGAGATCATCGCTCTGGCGACCATCAAGAATCACAAGACGAAGCATCAGACAGAAGAAACGGAGGGCGTTCCCGATGAAGAAATTGCCGAGTAAGCTGTCCAGCCGCAAGCTCTGGGTGTCTATCGGAGCCGTAGTCGGTTGCGTGCTCACCGCTCTCTGCGGAGAACCGAACAATGCTACTCAGATCGTGGCCATCGTGGGCGCTGTGGTGTCGGCGGTAGGATACGTGCTGGGCGAAGCATCGGTGGATCGAGCGGCAGTTAATGTCATTCCTGAAGACTCCTGCGGCGAAGATCTAAGCTCCGAGGTAATCGGATTCGCTGTCGACGAAAACCTCAAATAGAAAAGTAATGCCCGGCCCTGTGGTTTGAATGCCATAGAGCCGGGCGGGTTTGTCTTTTGACATGCATCTTGACATGCACATTTGCAATTCTCAATGTCTTTTTACGTCTCTGTGCGTTTGCAACAGCAGGGGGAAGAGAAAAAGAAGAAACCCGATAATCCGCACGGTTGTGCGAACTATCGGGCTTCTATAAATGGCGGGGGCAGAAAGATTCGAACTCTCGACACGCGGTTTTGGAGACCGCTGCTCTACCAAGCTGAGCTATACCCCCGGATATGGTGGGCCATCAGGGACTCGAACCCCGGACCAACCGGTTATGAGCCGGTTGCTCTAACCAACTGAGCTAATGGCCCTTGTGACCGTCCCTGAGTTATATTTTGCCACTCGATTTCCGGACAGCTATTTAATTATAGTACAATAAGGTTCGTTTGTCAATAACTCATTTTTGCAATATGCAATTTTTTTTCAGGATGAAGGCAGCTCTTATATATAGCACTTGCATTGCCTGTGGTTTTTGTATATACTTTATGTGTAATGCGGAGCTTGTGTTCCAGAATAATACAGGAGATATATTCCATGAAAAAGATAATTAGCGTGCTGGCAGCTGCAGCTGCTGTACTGGCGATTACTGCCCTTGTTGGATGTGCAGAAAAGCGGCCCGCAGCAGATGACGTTGAGCTTACTGTGCAGTCGGGTGAGGATTACTGTGCCCTTGACGACGTATATGCGCAGATTAACGAACTCGATATCCTGCCAGAAATGTACATTATGGATGAAGCGTACATACAGGGCTATTACGGAATAGCACCGGAAGCGGTGGCCGACAAGGTGTTTGCAGTAGCGGATGATGCTCTTGTGGCAGATACCGTTATCATCGTAAGAGTGACCGAAGAGGGCGATGAAGAGGCAATTTGCAGTGGGTTCCAGACAATCAACAATCAGAGGCTTGCTGAGATGGAATCCTACAATCCTGAGCAGTACGCAAGAGCGAGTGAAGCAGAAATCGGTGTATCCGGAGACTATGTCTGGTATATTATTACTGACAACAACGATTCGGTGATTGATATTATTGAAAATAACATTGGCTGACAGATTATGACAAAAAAACCTCTGCCTGACGGTATATGCCAGACAGAGGTTTTTTTGCAATCAACAGACAATGGAATAGACCGCGTCTTCGTGTTGTCCACATATCAGTGAAGCTCCGTCCACACTGGGAAGCAGGCCATCTGAAGAAGCCACTACAGTGGTGCTTATGCCGCCGGAGAGTCCTTTGCCTCTGCGCTTGAGAACGGCTTCTTTTGCGGTCCATACCTGAAAGAAGCGCACCGGGTCATATTCGCCGGATGAAAGAATGTACGCCTGTTCATCGCAAGAGCAAATACGATTGACAAGACGTATGCCCCGGTCGCTTACGATTTCAATATCCGCACCAACCGGATCGCTGCAAAGGGCGCACATTACCCATGCTCCGGAGTGACTCAGGCTGATGTGAAAAGGAGTGTGCGGAAGAACGGGCTGCCCGCCATCAAGCTGCTCCACCACTAACATATCCGCAGAAGTATCAAGCAGCTGCGCCGCCATGCGGCGCGCCAGAAGATCGGCTGCGATTGATCGCTTGCGGTCTGCCGGACAGCGAAAATGCTCAATGCGTCTGAGTCTTGTCGGTGATATGTGTTTTTTCGCGAGCATGAAATCTTCGTCAGTAAGCAGGTTAATGTTCAGAAAATCGTAATGAAGATCAGTCATCTGTTATCACAAAGGGCAAGCAGTTCATCGCAGAATCGCTGTGCGTTTTCAGAGGCGACGAATGTGGTTTTCCATTTCTCATATGCGGCTTTTCGCATAGCGTGTGTCTGTTCGGGGGTTAAGGATTTGATTTGCATGACAGCATCGGCGAGCTGCTGCGGAGTAATATCCACAGGCAAAAGAATACCGGTTTCTGTGGTGACTATTTCTTTTATTCCGCCGGCGTCAGTGGCAACGGCAGGTATACCGAATGAAAATGCCTCAATTATAGTTACGGGAAGTCCTTCGGTGGATGATGCGGTGACAAAGCAATCAAACGGGTGAGAGGCGACATAGCTGCGCAATTCATTATTTGGTACTGCGCCTGTAAAGGTGTAATTGCAATCCGGAAGATGGTCAAGTTTTTGCGAAGCCAGGGCTCTGAGGTCTGCTTCGAGACATCCGCCGCCGAAATGAATCCACTCCACAGGCCCGGAGATCAGCGCAATGGCTTCAATGATCATGTCAACGCGCTTGATGTCAATGAGGTTTGAACAGCTGTAGATCCGGAGAACTGAACTGTATTCATATGGTGACACGCGGTCATTATCGGCACCGAGATATCTGAGTGAGCATTTTGGAGGATCGCTGACAGAGTAATTGCTCATATAGTAATCGTACCCTGCCTGACTTATAAGATATACACGGTCAATGTGCTGGTCGCAATATTGCTTGAAAGGCTGGTAGCCTTCAGGAACGCGGAAGTGGTACAGGTCGTAACCGTGAGCTCTGGATACGATAACAGGATTGCCAAGGGATTTTTTGTTGCGAATTGCACCGAAAAGCGGCGCTGTGTGCCAGAAAGAATAAACGATATCAGGCCGGATATCATTCTTTTTGAGCCACCGTCCAAAATGACGGGCGTCCGACGCATGTATCATAGACCGCCAGATGCCTTTCAGGCCGCCGGCTTTACGGGCCTTTGGCAGCTCCTGATAGAACAATGGGTCAAAAAGACAAAAGATGCAGCCTAACAGACGACCGGCTTTGCTGCGGGTATAATGAAGCAGTTTTACATTGTCCGGAACATCTGCGCTTTTTTCTCCGACACCGCAGGAAACAAGTGTTATATCAAAGTGGTCCTTCATGCACTCAAGTTCAGGCAGCACGAATGTGCTTTCTCCTGCTCCGAAAGGATATGAGTTGGTGATGAAACACATTTTCTTCATAATAGTTACCTCCTGTCAGACTGCATTTTGATTATATCACCGAACAGCGTCATTGGCAAGGTGCAGTGCCACGTCGCATAACATGGGATAAATCAGTAAGTAGAGCACGGAGAAACGCGTGTATGCGACAGTGCAGGAGGGGAACAGATATGGTGTAGAGGGGCGATAATACTGCGATTCTGTACACAAATTAACTTGTAATCTTATTAACTGCGATGATAATTTGTGTGAAACGTAGGAAATTACGGAAACATATTGTCTAATCTGAATAAATGAGTATAATTGAGCCATAAAGAGAAATACAGACAGTAATAACTCACATGGAGGAGAAAGAAAAAATGAAGAAGACCATCAACAGAAAAGTCTACAACACCGACACCGCTACTCTTGTTAAGACTAACACCGTTAGCTATTTCGGCGATCCTGCAGGCTACGAAGAAACCCTTTACAAGACCCCGAAGGGTGACTATTTCGTATACGGCGTTGGCGGTGCTGAGAGCAAGTATCCTGAAGAGACCATCACTGTTATTTCTGCCGATGAGGCTGAGAACTTCTGATAGCGAAGGACTCTGTTTGATTATTTTTGCATAAAAAGACCGGCACAGACTGGCTGAGATGCCCGCCTGTGCCGGATTTTTGTTTATTCGGCGTTGAATTTGCCATTTTGTTATTGTCTGAACAGTCGGACTGTGATATAATTAACCGAATAATATTTAGCTGAACGGGGAGGTCAGAACCGTGGCAAAGCTCGATCCCGAAGTTTTCCGGCAGATACGTTCAATTTGTGAACACGCGGGCAACCTGGTCCAGATGGGCGAGGAGGATTTTGCTCTTTCAAAATATTACGAGGCACTCACTCTTGTGCCGGATCCGAAATCGGATCACTCCATCAGTACATTTATCTACACCGCCATGGGTGAGCAGTATTTCAAGATGAAAGACTATGCTGAGGCGGGAATGTGCTTCATCAAGGCGCATAAATGTCCCGGCGGCAACGAAATCGCTCAGATCAGCTTCCGTGTGGGACAGTGCCTTGAGGAGTGCGGAGAGCGCAAAAAGGCTCAGGACTATCTTTGTCAGGCATATCTGCTTGGCGGTGAAGGTCTTTTTGCTGCTGCAAATCCCAAATATTACAAGATAATTCGCTCCGAAGTGGAAGGAACGCTTCCGGAGGACGATGAACTTGATCTGCTCAGAGAGGCAGATGAATACGACATTATCGACGATATACTGCGTTCGGGTAGCTCAGGCAACCGAAACAGTGACTATTCCGGCTACTCCGGTCAGGAGGCTGACCGTGAGGTTGGCCTTTATTCGCGCTCAGCCAATAAAGCGGATGTCAGTCAGCAGCGGACCAGCGTTGAGCCGGACGAGGATGATTACGACGACTGGGATGACGATGACGACAACGATTATGATGAGCAGGATGACCGGGACGATGGTTACACAGACTGGGATGAAGACGACGAAGAAGATGGACCGGTATTCAGCAAAAGCGATGATGATTACGAAGAAGAAAAGGAACCCGGTTTCTGGTCGAAGCTCTTGTCCGGAATCAGAAAGTTTGTTGATCTCTTCAAGTAAGGGAATAGTAAAAAAATAACCGCATGCCGTGATAGTACGGCTGTATTGTACAGGAGGACGGGAGAATGCGCCGAGAACGGCTCAATCTCAATTTCGGATGGCGTTACAGCGCCGATTTCAGGCCGGAGTATATCCGGACTGATTTTAAGGATACCGCATTCAGACTTGTTGATCTGCCGCATACCGTTGCAGAATGGAACGGCAGAGTATGTGAAGCTGACAGCCAGAGAATAGTCTGTTACCGTAAGATGTTTCTGCTTCCTGCCGAAATGAAAGGTCGCCGGCTGGTGCTTCACTTTGAAGGCGTTATGGGCTGTGCTGCAGTTTTTGTGAACGGTCGGTCAGTCTGTGCGCATAAGGGCGGATATACTCCCTTTGAATGCGACATAACCGAGGCGATAGGGGACAATGTCCGCGATGAGGAAAACCTGATAACAGTGGTGGTTGACTCCACCGAACGTGAGGATACTGCGCCCTACGGCGGCGACGGCATTCTTCATGACGGTGGGATTTACCGCGAAATATGGCTTGAGGCGACCGACAGCGAATACATAACCGAGTCGATTATATACACAAGTCTCAGCGGCGGTCAGTGGACCATTGACTGCAACGGAAGTATATCGACCGATGAGCGCAGAGAAATCAAGATTTATCTATATGACGGCGAGAAGAAGCTTGGGGCAAAGGTGATATTTGCCGAGAACGGCAGATTTTCAACCAGATGGCAGCCTGCGCTCAGGCTTGAACCATGGTCACCGGACAGCCCAAGGCTCTATCGGGCGGAAATAACCATTGCCGATGAGGATGATATTTCCTGTGTTGTCGGCTTCAGAAACGCCGACTTCAGGCCGGATGGTTTTTATCTCAATGAGAAAAAGACCTTGCTGCTGGGCTTCACCCGAAATCAGTTTTACGGCAGGTCGGGTGCTGCGGCAACGGCTCACATGCAGCGGGAAGATGCAGAGCTGCTCAAACGGCTCGGATGCAATTTTGTACGTACAGGAGGATATCCTGTTTCCAGAGCTTTCCTTGATGCTTGTGACGAACTGGGAGTGATGGTGTTCGACGAGATGCCCGGCTGCGGGTATATCGGCGGAGAGGACTGGCAGACTTGTCTGCTTGATAATCTCCGAGAGCTTATGCTGCGCGATCGTTCCAGAACATGCGTGATACTGTGGTCGCAGCGTGTTGCCCTTACTCCGGAGGAGCATGCCGTCAATGAAAAGGCGGCGGCTCTTGTAAAAGAACTGGATCCCTTCCGTCCGGCAGGCGGCGTTCATTCGGTTTCGGGACAGACTTCTGTTTCGGATGAGGTGTATTGCTTTGACGACTGCACCGGTGCTGACAGCGGGCTGGAAAGGAAAAAATCTGTAATCAAGCTCAAGGTGCCTTATGTTGTTGTGAATCATACCGGTGGACGATATGAGGCAAAGCCGGACGACAGCCCTCAGAAGCTGCTTGAGCAGGCACTGTGTCACGCCAAGGCGCTCAATGCTGTGCTGGGCGATCCTGATATAATCGGTTTCTGCGCCGGTGATCTCAGTGACTATCCTGTGCATACTGCGTCCGGAAGGAACGGCGATATGTGCTGCTCCGGTGTGACAGATCGTTTCAGAACCATAAAGCCTGCGGCGTTTGTCTACCAGTCACAGTAT
>JAZUOR010000080.1:0-3995 GCA_045604745.1 Acutalibacteraceae bacterium
CATCGTGGTGGTCTTTCCGGCACCGTTGGGCCCCAGAAAGCCCAGTATCTGCCCTTCCTCGGCGGTAAAGGAGATATCATCCACCGCTGTCAGTGGGCCATACTTTTTGGTCAGATGGGAAACTTGTATCATTGTGTCACCCTGTTTATCTACTTAATTTAATGAATAATGAATAGTGAATAATGAATAATTAATAATTTAGGTAAAGACGCTTCGCGTCCATTTCATTATAAATACTCCTGTGGATCATTCGTAGCGGGCGAGGAGAGCCATTGCGTTTTTGCCCATTACATTTTCAAGAGCGTCGCCGGTTATGCCCAGCTTATTGAACCGCTCCAGCTCCTCGGCGTGGTCCCACATGGGAAAGTCGGTGGCGAACAGCATGCGGTCGGTGCCCCATTTTTCCACAAGACTGCGGACGTAATCGTAATCGTTGACCATGCCCATGGTGGAGCTGGTGTCCACCCAGCAGCGGCGGCTGAGCAGAGTCTCCAGAGCGGCATCCCACGCGGTGTAGCCGCCGAAGTGGGCGGCGATGCAGTCGAGCTTCGGGAACATATCAATGACCCTTGCAAGGCGGTCGGGATGAGACCAGTCATATCTGTAATCGCCCATATGGAACAGTATGGGCAGTCTGCCCTCGGCGCATCTGTACATGTGCAGGGCGCACTCGTCGTCTATGTTGAAGCGCTGAAAGTCCGGGTGCAGCTTGATTCCCTTCAGCCCCAGCGCGAGAATGTTTTCCACCTCGGCCTCAATGTCCTCCACGCCCGGATGAAGCGCGCCGAAGCCGATGAACTCCGGATGCTCTGCGCACTGCTGGGCGATGAAGGTGTTGATGGAGCGTACCTGAGCAGGTGTGGTGGCCACCGAATGGACGATATACTTATCCACGCCGATAGCCCTTCCGCTTTCCAGCAGTTTTTCGGGAGAGCCCAGATGGCGCATCCCGACGTCGTAGAAAGCGCCGACGTTCTCGGTGGCCTTGAGGGCGATCTTGGCGGGGAAGATGTGTGCGTGTGCGTCAACGATAAACATTTTGCATTCCTTCTTGTACTCTTATGTATTCAACCGCGCAGCCGTCCGCCGCACAGTCTGTTTGCTCAACTCAGTATTATAACATATAATCACGGCGATGTGTGAAGAAAGAATGAGTAAAGTTATAATTTTATTTTCCTGCAGCCGCAAAAGTCTCCCGCGATAACACATCTTGACTGTCCGGAGCCGGAATTCTATAATCAAGGAGATGAAAATTGTTATGCGGAGGACTTTATGAAGCTGTTCTTATACCGGCTCTGGCAGTGTACATGGGGAATACTGCAGACGCTCATGGGCTTTGCGGTGTTCCTGCTCCATTCGGGTGACAGACATTTTGTTTATCACGGCGCAGTGGTTACTGTGTGGAAATCAAAATCCAGCATGTCGCTGGGGATGTTCGTCTTTGTGACCCCGGTGCCTTATTTTGCTGAAAAATACAAAGACAGCATAAGCGCAGAAGAGCTTTCCGAACGTCTGCTGGTCCATGAGTACGGTCACACCATCCAGTCGCTCATGCTGGGACCGCTGTATCTGCCCGTCATCGGAATTCCCTCAACGCTCTGGGGTTTTCTGGGAGCCGAAAGGCGCAGAAAGCAGCAGATTCCGTACGGTGCGTTCTTTACCGAAAGCTGGGCAAACCGCCTTGGCGAAAGGGTAACGGGCAGAAAGTCCATCGGTGATCTCGTGCTGGATTGATTTATTGCATTTTTTATTTACAATATACGGCTGCCTGCGGTCGTAAGGAACAAATAATAAACAGTGCCCGCCGCTCTTACCGGGCTGCGGGCACTGTTTCAGTTTTAAAACGATTTTATCCGGCTGTTTTTTCCAATGCTCCTGCGGTCAATGCGGGGAACAATAGCCTTGTCAGCAGAATGACTGACAAACATGCATAGTATACAACCAAGTTTCGAAAGGAAGAATGACAGCTTGAAAAAGTGGATGATTATGCTGACAGCATCGCTTATGGCAATGGTGCTGCTGGCAGGATGCAGCTGCGGAGGCTGCATGGGCTGCGGCGGAGACAACGGCAGCGACTACGCCGACGACGGCGTGGTGGACGGCTCGGTCAACGGCGGCAGGGATGAGGTGATCGGCGGTGACGATACTCCCGCAAACGATGCAAACAACATGCTCAACGATGTGGAGGAAGGCATCGACAACGCCATCGACGGCCTGACCGGCAACGGTTCCTCCGGGAACAGCGGCGCCGCCAATGGCAGCGGTTCTGCCAACGGAGCCGGCGGCAGTGGAATGACCGGCGGTGCAGCCAACGGAACAGGCGGTGCAGCCAATGGCGCGGGCGGCGCAGCCAACGGAACGGACGGTGCAGCCAATGGTGTGGGCGGCACTGCCAATGGCGCAGGCGGCACTGCCAACGACGGCTCTACCGTCAACGGCAGCAACAGCAACGGCCTGACCGGAAACGGACGCTAAAGAAAAAACGCTGCGGCGCAAGGAGTGTTCCCGATGCCGCAGCGGATTTTTTATGCTGATTTTTCATAATCGGTATTACATAGTCTTCCGGAAGAACCGGAAAACGGGAACGCGGCTCAGTCGGCAGGGCCGTTGTCGGAAGGAACATCCTCCAGACCGAATTCGCCAAGCACCCTGATGTTGCGCTCCACAACTCCGCGCCCGCGGTAAAGATAGGCCCGGTCATTGGCAACCGCCAGATCGTTTATGCTGACCGTGGGATTGGCGCGGGCAAGGAAGGGCTCGATGTAGGTGTCCTCCGCGTCCACGTTCATGGGGCACACGTCCTGGCAGGTGTCGCAGCCCCACACCAGTCCGCCCTGACGCAGCAGAGCGATCTCGTCCGCAGAAAGCTCGCCCTTGCGCTGGGAGATGTCGGAAAGACACACCTTGCGGTCAAAGCCGTTCTCTCCTCTGAGCGCACCGCTGGGACAGGAGCTGATGCACCGTCCGCAATGGCGGCAGGTCTTTATTTCGCCGTCGCTGGTGGCAGGGATGACCAGATTGGTCACTATGCAGCCGATGAAGCAGTAGCTTCCGTAGCGGCTGTTGATGAGCAGTCCGTTGTCGCCTATGACTCCAAGTCCGCAGCGGGCGGCGGTGTATACCTCAGGAATGGGAGAGTTGTCAATGAACCAGACAAATTCAAAATCTCCGAAGGCCTTTTCCAGTGCGCTGACAGCCGTGGCAAGCATGTGTCCGGCGATTTCGTGATAATCGGGCACGGCGGCATAGCGGGAAAGATTTCCGCGCTCCACAGGCACCTTGTAGGGGAACAGCACCGAAATGACGCTGCGTGCATCCTCCGGCAGCCGTCCTTTGGCCATGCAGTTGAGAAGCTTGTCTTCGACGTCCGAAAAAGGACGCACGCCAAAATCACGCAGACCGCTGGCGTTGAGAATTATACTGAGCATGCCGGTCATAATTTACCGCACATCCTTTCCGGTGACAATGGATTGCCACACAAACAATAAGCGTATTATAACACAAACATCACACATATCAAGATAAATATGTGAAAAATTTATAGAATATCGGCCTTTTGGGCTAAATGACAAAATGCAGGGGCTGTGTTTTTATAAGATTTACAAAAATCCCTGCTTTTCTATGGACTTTTCGCCTTGTCCGGATTATAATAAATATGTATATCAAGATGCTGAATCAGGGAAATTATGCCTGCGCAGGCAGTCATGAACGCCCTGGGTATCGCGCTTTGACGCGAGAAGGGAAAATCACACACATGTCAATGAACAATATGCCGCGCAGAACGCTTCTGCTGCTGTGTTTTGCGGCGCTGCTGTGCATGCTGCTGGTCGGCGGCACCGCATGCGGACAGGAAGACGGGCCGGAGCCGCTGCCGCCGGTGGCAAGCGGGACCGTTGTTGTCACGCCCTCTGCCTCGGTGCCCAACGACGACCCAAGCATCCGCGGCTTTATCACGCGAATCACCAACTCCGCCGAGGGCATCGAGGTGCTGGTGG
>JAZUOR010000081.1:0-3142 GCA_045604745.1 Acutalibacteraceae bacterium
AGGGCGTTATAGAAAAGCGTCTTGAGGAGATTGCCGCTCTGCTGGAGCAGGGCAATACACCGCTTGAAGACGCACTCAAGCTTTATGAGGAAGCCTCAGGTCTTGCAGCAGTATGTCATAAACAGCTGGCTGAGGTACAGACCAGAATAACCGAGCTTTCCGAAATAAAAAGCCCTGATGCAGACGCACAGGACGGCGAGGAGGAAAATTGATGGATAACAATCAGCTCAAAAGCATCATGTCCGAATGGCAGGGCGTTATAGAAAAGCGTCTTGAGGAGCTTTCAAGGGCGGGCTCTGAGGCGATATATCCACAGCTGTATGACACGGTGCGTTACTCGCTGCTCAATGCCGGCAAGCGCATTCGTCCCATACTTACCCTTGAATTCTGCCGTGCGGCAGGCGGCGACCCCATGACCGCGCTCGACTGTGCCTGCGCCATCGAAATGATACATACCTACTCGCTTATCCATGACGATCTTCCGTGTATGGATGACGATGATTTCCGCCGCAACAAGCCCTCCTGCCACAAGGTGTACGGCGAGGCTACCGCACTGCTTGCCGGAGACGCGCTGCAGGCGATGGCTCCGCTGACCATCGCGTCCTGCACCACTGCACCCGCTGAGCGGCTGCTGGCGTGTGTTCGGGAGCTGGCAAGGCTGAGCGGACCGGACGGCATGATCGGCGGTCAGATGATCGACATGGAATCGGAGGGAAAGTCCATAAACGTCGACACCCTGCGGGCCATGGTGGTCGGCAAGACCTGCGGACTTATTGAGGCTGCATGCGTCATGGGCTGTCACATCGCAGACGCTGACGAACAGACAATAGCTGCCGCCCGTACCTATGCACGTGAGATGGGCATAGCCTTCCAGATAATCGACGACATTCTGGATGTTGTGGGCGACCCAAAGCTGCTTGGTAAGCCTGTGGCAAGTGATGCCGGCAATGACAAGTCCAACTATGTGTCGGTTATGGGCCTTGACGGAGCCAGACGCTTTGCCGAAATACACACCAACAACGCAGTGGCAGCTGTTTCGCACATGGGCGATAAGGCAGAGTTCCTGACCGCATTCGCACGCTACCTGCTTGGCAGAGTCAGCTGACAATCAGCATACAAAGGATGATAAGCTTTGAGCTTTGAGCACTTTCCCGATATAGACAGGGATCCGGAGAGCCTGAAGGCGCTCTCTTATGAAGAAATCGACCGGCTGTGCGCAGATATTCGCCAGCGGCTTATAGATACCCTTTCGCGCAACGGCGGTCACCTCGCGCCCAATCTGGGTGTGGTGGAGCTTACCATTGCCATGCACAGGGTATTCAATTCTCCCGTTGACCGCTTTGTGTTCGACGTGGGGCATCAGAGCTATACCCACAAACTGCTGACCGGACGTGCCGATCGTTTTGATACCATCCGCACCGAAGGCGGACTTGCAGGCTTTCCAAAGCCCTGCGAGAGCGTCCATGATCCCATGGTCACCGGACACAGCAGCACCTCTATCTCCAACGCCTGCGGTCTTGCCCGTGCAAAGCGTCTGAAAGGGGAAGAGGGCGCGGTCATAGCGGTCATAGGGGACGGCGCGCTGACCGGAGGCCTTGCCTATGAGGGCCTGAACAATGCCGGACAGGCGCGGGACAACATTATTGTTATTCTCAACGACAACAAGATGTCCATTTCCAAAAACGTGGGCGCAATGGCGCGTCATCTTGCTGTCATTCGCAGCAAAACAAGCTATGTCAAGTTCAAGGCAGGGCTGAATAAATTCGTGGGTGCTATTCCTCTTGTGGGCAAGCCTGTGCGAAACGCCCTGTTCCGTTCAAAATCTGCGCTCAAGAACGCCGTATATAAAAACACCCTCTTCGACGCGCTGGGCTTTGCTTATCTTGGACCGGTGGACGGTCACAATGTAAAGCAGCTGGAAGAGGTGCTTACCCTTGCCAAGAACCTCAGGCGTCCGGCTCTGGTGCATGTATGCACCAGCAAGGGCAAGGGCTACTCCTATGCCGAGCGCAACCCCGGTAAGTTTCACGGCATAGGCAAATTCGATATTGACACCGGCGAGCCCATTTCGGGCGGCGCCAGCTATTCCTCCGTTTTCGGCAGGGAGCTGTGCCGTCTTGCCGAAAAGGACGAAACGATATATGCGGTCACAGCCGCAATGAAGACCGGCACCGGTCTTGCGGATTTTGCCGCCAACTACCATCGCAGGTTTCATGACTGCGGCATTGCCGAGGAGCATGCGGTGTCCTATTGTGCCGGACTCGCAGCCGGCGGCATCAAGCCGGTGTTCGCGGTTTATGCCAGCTTTATCCAGCGCTGCTACGATCAGATAATACACGATGTAGCCATACAGGGGCTCAACGTCACCTTTGCCATTGACCGCGCAGGCGTGGTTGGTGAGGACGGCGAGACCCATCACGGACTTTTTGATGTTGCCATGCTCAACACCGTTCCCGGTATGAGCATCTATTCACCCTGCTATTTTGACGAGCTGACCGGTTCGCTGGAGATGTGCGTCAATGAGCCTTCTCCGGCGGCAATACGCTATCCCAGAGGCTCCGAGCCGGCTGTGCCGGATGGATTTGAACCGTCCGTAGAGCCCTACTGCGTATACGGTGATGAGAACGCGGATATTGCTATTGTTACATACGGCAGGATATTTGCTGCTGCGGCAACGGCGTGTGACCGTCTGCGCAGTGAGGGAAAAAAAGCCTGCGTCATAAAGCTGCTGAGAGTAAAGCCCGTAGATGCAGAAAGCGTGCATCTTGCTTCCAAGGCAAAAAATGTGTTCTTCTTTGAGGAGGGCATCCGTCAGGGCGGCATAGGAGAAACCTTTATCGCTCTGCTCAAGGAGCAGGGCTTCGATGGCAGCTATACTCTGCGTGCTGTGGACAACACCTTTGTCACTCACGCCTCCGTTGCCCGTCCGCTGGAAATGCTTGAGCTGGACGAGCAGGGAATGTACAATGCAGTAAGAAAGGTTACAGACAGATGAGTGAAAAACTGCGGCTGGATGCAGCCGTGCTTGCGGCCGGACTTGCCGAAAGCCGTGAAAAGGCCAAGGCTCTTGTAATGGCAGGGCTGGTCTTTGTAAACGGTCAGCGTGAGGATAAGCCGGGAACGCAGGTAAAGGATACAGACA
>JAZUOR010000082.1:0-3906 GCA_045604745.1 Acutalibacteraceae bacterium
CCGCGCACGCGCTGGCCCATCATAACGCCGTTATCCTTGGTCTCCATCCAGCTGTTCTGCTTCTGCTTTTCATGATAGGCAGTGATGTTTGCAGCGGCACGCCGCATGGAGGCAATGAATTCCGGATCGCATTCTTCGACGGCTTTTTCAATTGCCTGAGCGGGAACTTCATAATATTCGGGTGAAGGACAGTCAAAAGCGGCAGTATAACGCTGAACCGCCTCGTCGCCATCGGCCTTTACGTTATCTATGATAGCCGAAACGATGTCAGTGACCTTACGGCTGTCACTGACACCGCGCTCCTTAAGCTGCTTAATAAGTGCATATTCAGCCGAACCGTCGGCTTTGATGATCTTTACCATGATGTATCATCTCCGGTTTGATTTATTTATCGTTAAGGGCATTTTCCAGCGCCTGCGTAAATCCTTCTATCTCTTCCTGTCTCAGCTTCAGGCTGGCAATGTTGCATATCATGCGGGCAGAAATCGGACTTACGTCGCGGATAACCTCAAGGCCGTTCTCCTTCAGAGTCGTACCGGTCTCCACAATGTCAACGATTGCGTCGGCAAGATCGAGCAGCGGTGCAAGCTCCACCGAGCCCTCGATCTTGATAACGTTGACATCCATGCCAAGGCCTTCAAAATAGCTTCTGGTTACATTGGGATATTTTGTGGCAATGGTCTTGGTTCCCAGCTCACTGAAAATATCCTTGCCCTTGTGGGTGGCAACTGCAAACCTGCATTTTCCCAGTCCAAGATCAAGAATTTCAAAAATGCTGGTGCCGAACTCCATGATGGTGTCCTTGCCGGTGATGCCGATATCACACACGCCGTTTTCGACATAGGTTATTACGTCTGCGGCCTTTGCCAGAACCGCTTCCATTCCGTTGCCCAGAGGCAGAATCAGGCGGCGGCCTTTGTTGTGTATCTCGGTACAGTCGATACCGGCCTTTTCAAACAATTCAACACTTTGCTTTTCAAGACGCCCCTTGGTCAGGGCTATTCTTATAGGTCTCATTTATTCTCCTCCGGCGGTTCAACAGTCTCAATATCATCGGTAACGATGTCAACATGCTTGATGCCTCTGTCACGTGCGTAGGACATGGCGTCTCCGATATCCTCAAGCAGGCAGAATTCGGTGGCAACGCCGGTAGACTGCAGCTGCCCCATATAGCGCAGTGCGTCTATCTCTTTTCCGCCCTCGGCAACAACAAGGCGTTCGGGCGCAGTGGTCAGATTGAATTCAGACGGATTGAGCGTCTTTACAAGATCGTCAATGTTTATGGCAAAGCCGCATGCACTGTTGTCCGCGCCAAAGCAGCCAAGCAGGTTGTCGTACCGACCGCCGCTGAGTATCTTCACTCCGGAGCCCTCGGCATAAGCGGAGAACACAAGACCGGAATAGTAGTCGTTCTGATGAACAAGTCCGAGGTCGATTATCAGCTTGTCGCCGTATCCCATCTCCGAGAGTGCATTGTAAACCACACCAAGTCGGTCAAGGCAAATTCCCACAGTTTCATCGGAAATGAGTTCTCTTGCCTTTTCAAGGACTTTAATGCCGCCAAAAAGACGGGGCAGCTGACGCAGAGCCCTGACTGCCTCGGTCTGCTCCATGAGATCAAGCTGAGCGGACAGGGCCGCATAGTTCTTTGATTCAATGTTCCGGCGGATCTGCTCGCGATGAAGCTCATCCACGGGAAGACTTGCCACAAGTGCCTTGAAAATTCCGGCGTGACCGATTTCAAGGCGATAGCTCTGGGTGCACTCAGCAAGAGCGCTGACAGCTATGGTCAGTACCTCAAGGTCGGCTCGCAGACCGCCCACACCGATGAGCTCAATGCCCACCTGACCGATCTGGTCCGCACCACCGTGGAGACTGTCATTGATCCGGAAAAACGGCTGGTTGTAATAAAGCCTAAGAGGCATACGGGCGTTCTTAAGCTTTGTGGAAACCATGCGTGCAATGGGCATGGTGTTATCCGGACGCATAACCAGAAGCCGCCCTTTGTTGTCGGTCAGCTTATACATGCGCTCCTGGGGAATCGGCTCTGAATCAAGATCGAAAACATCATAGAATTCAAGCACCGGAGTGCGAACCTCGCTGTAGCCCGAACGGGCAAACAGCTTGCACACGGCTTTTTCCACAGCTCTGCGCACGACGCATTCGGAAAAAAGAAGATCCGACGTGCCGTCCGGCGTTATAAGATGATTGTGACGCATAAAATATCTCTTCCTTTATCTACTGCACATCGGCAAGATCGATATATCTCTCGCCGTTGGCTGCAATGAAATCCTTTCGTCCGCTGAGATTATCGCCCAGCAGGATATCGAATATCTGCCATGTCTGCTCCACATCGGACGGCATGACCTTGATGAGCCGGCGTGTAGCGGGTGCCATGGTCGTAAAGCTCATCATATCCGGATTGTTTTCACCAAGACCCTTGGAGCGCTGGATAGTGAAATTCTCTTCGCCGATCATCTCCATGATCTCAGCCTTTTCCTGCTCGTTGTAGGCAAAATAGGTCTCTTTTTTCGTTGTTATCTCGTAAAGCGGCGATTCGGCAATATACACTCTTCCCTCTTCTATCAGCTTGGGCATGAGCCGGTAGATCATGGTAAGGATGAGCGTGCGGATCTGGAAACCGTCAACGTCGGCATCGGTGCAGATTATGACCTTGTTCCAGCGCAGATTGTTGATGTCAAAAGACGCAAGATTCTTGTTGGCCTTGGTCTGGACATCAACACCGCAGCCCAGTACCTTGATAAGATCAGTTATAATCTCGCTCTTGAAGATGCGGTTATAATCGGCCTTGAGGCAATTGAGTATCTTGCCGCGCACAGGCATTATGCCCTGAAAATCCGGGTCACGTGCACTCTTACAGGAGCCTGCAGCCGAGTCGCCCTCCACGATAAACAGCTCGCGCTCATTGACATCCTTTGAGCGGCAGTCAATGAACTTGGCAACACGGGATGTCATATCCATGTTGGCGGTCAGCTTGGTCTTGATAGTAAGACGCTGCTTTTCCGAATGCTCGCGGCTCTGCTTGTTTATAAGCACCTGTCCGCAGATCTTGTCGGCTTCTATCGGGTTTTCAAGAAACCAGATTTCCAGCTGCTGACGGAAGAATTCCGTCATGGCTTCCTGGATGAATTTGTTGGTGATGGATTTCTTTGTCTGGTTCTCATAGCTTGTGATGTTAGAGAACGAAGAGATAACAATGACAAGACAATCCTCAACGTCCTGATATTTGACCGAGCTTTCGTTCTTGACGTATTTGCCGGTCTGCTTGAGCCGCTGGTCTATCATGCTCACAAAAGCGCTTTTGACCGCTTTTTCCGGAGCGCCGCCGTGCTCAAGATAGCTGGAATTATGATAATACTCGGTCATGGTCACTGTGTTGGAAAACGTGACGGCCGCGTTTATTTTCACGTTGTATTCAGGTTTGTCGGCACGGTCGCGTCCACGGCGCTCGCACTGCCACACCTGAACGGAAGAAAGTGAATTTTCGCCAACCGTTTCGCGAACGTGGTCTGCAATACCGTCTTTGTAACAGTATTCGTACTTCTGCCCGCCGATGCGGTCGTTGATGATGAACTGAATTCCCGCGTTGACGATGGCCTGACGCTTTATTGTGTCCTGAAAATACTCAAGAGGGATATTGGTGTCGGTGAAAACCTCAAGATCGGGCTTCCAGCGGATACGTGTGCCGGTATCACGCTTGTTGTATTCCTCTTTCTTCATGCCGCCGATGTTTTCGCCCTTCTCAAAATGAAGGGTGTACTTGAACCCGTCGCGGCGGATGGTGGCATCAAAATATTCGGAGGCATACTGGGTGGCGCAGGAGCCAAGGCCGTTCAGACCAAGGGAGTATTCGTAGTTATCGCCCTGACCGTTTTCGTATTTGCC
>JAZUOR010000083.1:0-9300 GCA_045604745.1 Acutalibacteraceae bacterium
ATAGTACAGGCTGCACGAATGGCGTGCATAATAGACGAAGTGGATGGTCTGCCGCTTTACTACAAGCTCATGAAGGGAATGAAGGAGGAGGCTCAGCTGGTCATAGCCGACGCACTGGATGACACGCCCTATATTTCCAGCGCACTCAAGACGGTCTCGGAATTCGGAGACGAGACGCTGGACGGAGTCGGCATGGCTCTCAAGGCAATGGACGGCGGAAAAGCTCTTCTGGCGGTGTACGACAGCGGAGATATCGCCCTTGAGGCGGTTGTGGGCAATTTTGGCTTTACCGACGTGGTCACTGTGGGCGGAGGTTATCCCGCATGGTCCCGCTTTGAGGAGGAAAGGTGCCGCGGCCGAAAAGTGCTGCGAATAGGTGTACAGGCACTCAGAGCTCTGTCTCTGGCAGTGCGCGACGGTCTGCCTCAGACCGACACGGTCATAACCGTCTGCGGCGACTGTGTGGAAAGCGCCGCCAACATCGTCGTGCCCACCGGTGTCACTGTTGAGCATATACTCCGCGAGGTCGGTCTCAGAAAGATTCCGGAGTACCTCATTCTGGGCGACACCATGCGCGGCGTCACATGCAGCAGCGCAGACATTCCTGTTATGCCCGGCATCCGTGGCATCTGCGCCATGTCCTCTCTCGACCTGCCCAAGACTCCCGCCGGATGCATCTCCTGCGGACGGTGCGTTGAAGTCTGTCCCAGACAGATATTCGTTTCCGAGGCAGTACGGCTTTACGAACGCGGAGCCCGCAAGCAGGCCATTCGCCTCGGTCTTACACGCTGCGACGTCTGCGGTGCATGCAGCGCAGTGTGCCCATCGGGAATAGAAATCTCCGCAATGATGGATGAGCTGCTGGAAATGCAGCTTTCAGCCGGGAAGGCCGAAGGAAATCAGACCTGACACCCTGTATCTTCCAGCTATAATTAACAATATATTTAATTTTCTCTCACCCCCTTGTGCTATAATAATAATTTGACAAAACGCAGGTTTCTGCGCAGTATATCCGGAGGATAATGCTTTGAGCAACGATAACCGAAACTATAACGAGTCCGTCAGCGGAGAAGCCGCCGGACAGCGAAATGATATAATAGCCGGTCGCAACGCAGTCCGAGAGGCCATTCTTCACGGAACAGCCATTGACAGCGTTATGATCGCCAAAGGTGAACGGCAGGGCAGCCTGCGCGTAATAGTGGAGCTTGCCCGCGAAAAGGGCATCCCTGTTCGTGAGGTTTCACCGGTCAAGCTCGATTCTCTCTGTCCGGGCGGCCGTCATCAGGGCGTATGCGCCAGCACAGCCGCTCACGAATACGCCGAGCTTCCCGATCTTTTCAAGCTTGCCGAAGAACGTGGCGAGCCTCCATTCATCATCCTTGCCGACGGCATGTCCGACCCGCACAATTTAGGTGCGATTCTGCGTACTGCTGAGGCTGTCGGAGCCCATGGCGTGGTCATTCCCAAGCGGCGCGCCTCCGGTCTGACATGGACGGTGGGCAAGGCCTCCGCCGGGGCCCTTGAATATGTCCCCGTTGCCCGTGTCCCCAATCTCGCATCCTGTATCGACGACCTCAAAAAACAGGGCGTGTGGGTGTGCGCAGCCGACATGGACGGCGACAGCTGGTGCAAAGCCGACCTGACCGGTCCGTTGGCGGTGGTCATCGGCGGCGAGGACGGCGGAGTCAGTCGTCTGGTACGCGAAAAGTGCGATTTTATCGTTTCTCTTCCCATGTATGGCAAGATCAATTCTCTTAACGCCTCCTGCGCATGCGCAGTTGTGCTTTATGAAGCTGCCCGCCAGAGAAACGGCATTTCCGCCCGTAATCCTGAATAATCAATATGAATCCGGTGCCCGTAATTTACGTCTGAGGAGGTGACCGCATGGGCAAGTATTCTGTTTATTCCTTTGACAATCCTTATCTGGATCATGATGAAGACGAAAACCGGTACAGCGCTACGGTCATCATGGACGAAGCCCGCGAACGCTGGCGTACCGGCAACTGGCGCGCCAAAAGAGAATCCTTTGACTTCCGGCGCGAGGATCTGACCGAGGGCGAGGAAAAAGACGAAGCCTCTTCCCCGTCGGCTTCACGTTTCCGCCTTGACATCCGCAAGGATCTGATGGGCGAGACCATATCACTCAAAAAGCTTGGCGAGCTCAGTTATTCACCCACATACCGTCCCCAGGGCAATCTTGACGAGCATCTTGTAACTCCCATGAGCACCATGCAGCGTTATGATGTGCTTGCAGGTGATCTGGAAAGTCCTCCGGAGGATCTTTCTTTCCTTACAGATGCCGACAAGCGGCTGCGCCGTGAGCTCGAACGCAGCGGAAGCAAGCCGGACGGCAGTCTGCGCAAAAGTACCCGCAGACTGGATAAATCCCTGTCCGAACGACGTGCCGCTCTCATTCAGATGCTTCCCGATGCCGACACTGCCGAAGCCCGGCAGGTCGTCCGTGAAAGCCAGCGCCGCAAGGAGCGCATGGACGCTGAAATCGGCCGCAAACCCAAGGACCGGGACGAGGAAAAGCGAAAGAAAAAAAAGAATATCTATGCTGTGCCCATCCGTACTCCCGACGACGCTGTGCCCAACATGAGAGACCTTTCCGTTGTGCGCTCGACACGCATGCCAAAGCAGTACGGAATGGACGCTGAAAACCGCGATCTTCCCGAATTTGAATCGGAGACCCGTCACTGGAGCCGCATCACTTCTCTCGACCCGTCATGGTCAGAGATGCAGCAGCACACCGAGCTTTCCAGCCCCTCTGACCTTGAGGATGAGCCGGAGACCCGACGCGCACATTACATTGATGACGTGGAATATGACCCGAATCATCCCTATCGCCGTATATCTGGAATAGAGCCGCGTGAACGCCTCTATTCCGATGAAGTAGGCAATTTTGAAAACGAATACAACCGAAAGAACGGCATATCCGCTGAACGAATACAGGAGATCCTTGAGACCGACTACCGCGGCAGATGGATCCCTCCCGAATATTTTGCCGACGATCGTCTGGTGGACGCATGGTTCAACGACCTGAACCGCGGTGTTCTGGACGGCGAAGATTTTCTCGACTGGGCATATCGCCGCCGCACCGAAGCCGCTCGCGCACGCAGAATGGCAGAGGAACGCCGCCGATATGACGAAATGATGCGTTCCCGCCGCCATAGAGCAGCCTATCCCGTTTCTCCCGAAGAACGCCGCGAGGAGGAACGCCGCAGATATGAACAGGCTCGCATTATGGGTTACCGCCAGGGAGCGGAGCTTGCCGAGCAGGATGGCAGGGGCTACAACGGCATGTACCCCGATCTGTTTGACGACGAAGATATCCTCCCTGTCCGCCGTCAGAAGCGCGGCAGGGCTGCATACGACAGCTGGATGGAAGAAGATCTGGATGACAACCGTCCCGCGAGACGTCGCCGTCGTTAATTCTGTTTCGCTGACGGCGAAATGACCGGACATATTTATTCCCACTTTCCGGAAAGGAGGCGGCGCTGTTTCCACTGCGCCAAGCACTGCAATGGGATTTGAATCAAACGAAGAAAAAAGAGAACAGAACACCGTTGAAACCCAGTTTGAGGGAGGCGGTGTTGATATGGAGTCGGGCGATCTTTCTGCAGCCTCTCCGGTTACCGCGCCAAAGCGTTCCCTGCGTGAGCGCCGCGCTGTACGTGCCCGCGCTGTCGATCCCTCTGCTCAGCCCGGACGTTCTGCAGCAGGGGCTGCCCAACCGGGACGCCGTGCCGGAGCTTCCGGAAACAACACCGGTACCCCGCCTGTGCGCAAGCCTATCATGCGTTCAAATTCGGAATTCGGCTACCTGTTCAGCGACAGCGAGCCGGTGGACAATCACATGGACGAAACTTACTCTCAGCGGCTCAACGGTCTTGCCTACGACGGCAAAAAGCGCGGAGACGAAGCGGAATATGCTGAGCTTTTTGAGGGACAGCAGTCCATGGTCCGCCGTCCGGAAAACCGCATGAGTGCCCCCGCCGGCACATTTGAAGCTCATCAGCAGCCGCAGGAAGCCCCTGCCGAAACGGGACGTCGCCCAAGATTCTCCCGCAGAAGTCAGGAGCACTCCTCCGCAGCCGCTTATGCCGCTGCCAATGAGGTATCCGCAGCCGAGCTTGCTGCCCGTATCGAGCCGGAACCCGCTGCCGAGCCTGCGCAGCAGACACAGCCAGAACTGTCCCCATATGACCGTCAGGCCGATCACGGCTATCCCCGTCGTGAAGACAACTATATTCCACGCGACCGGCGATATGAGGACGATTATTCTGACGATTACAGTTATCGCGGCCGCGGTATCCGCCATGATTACCGGGGCGGCTATGAGCCTCAGCCCGAATATCCGCCCTACGGATATCCGCCTGCCGCCTATCCGCCGGGATACCCCTACCCGTATCCTTACGGTCAGTATCCGCCATATCCACCCTATGGTCAGTACCCGGCATATCCCCCTTACGGGTATCCCCCTGCTGCCTATCCTCCGGGATATCCGTACCCCATGCAGACGCAGGAGCCCCAGGCGGTTTCTACCGCACCTGTTCCCGATGAACCTCCCGCCGCAGCAGCCGTCGATCCGGTCATTCCCTCCATAACCTTTGCCGAGCCCGAACCGGAGAAACCCGAACCCGTACCTGTACCGCCTGAACCTGTGATACAGTTCCCCGACGACAGCAGCGATTCGGTCGACGAGGAATTTGCCGGACTGGATTATACCCCTTCCCGTAATTACGAAAAGAGGTCTGAAGCACCAAAACAGCCCGAAGCCGCCGAAGAACCGACAGCTTCTGCAGAGCCGGCCGTGGGCCGCTCCTCCGGCAGTTCCCGCTTCAACCGCCGATCCAGATCCTCCGGACCCTCTTCGGATAACGAGCCCGCACAGGCCGATCCGGTGCCCGCTTCCGAGCCTTCTGCACAAAAGGCAGCGTCAGGCGAGCCCGATCCTGTACGGCGCTCCTCCCGCCGCGCTGCCAAAGAATTTGACTGGTCGGACAGCTCTTCTCCCGCAAAAGACAGCACTGACTGGTTCAGCAGCGACAGCTCATCCACCGACATCAGCAAAGCCGGAGGCTCATCACGTTTTAACCGTCGTTCCCGCTCCTGATTATCAACTAAACGTTATATCGAACACAATATATTACTCTGCGTAGCTGCAGATGCGGACAGAAGGTGATCTCATAAAGCACACTGTATCAATAGGTTACAGGCGCAGGAAGGACCTGCCCGACCGTGAATACTCCTCCATGCTGGCTATGCCCACTCCCGTGGCATGGGGTGGCGAGACCAGACCTGCCAGCCGCAGAGGACATTTCCGTCTTGAAAAGGGTGAGATCCGGTTTGAGATTCTTCATGCCCGAATTTTCCCAGAGATCCCAATATATCAGAAGCCAGTGGAGGATCAGGTTATCGGCAGGCTGGACACAAAGGTCCGACGCCCTATACTCCCGTCTGAGGAGGAAAGTCCGGGGCTGAATCCCCGGCTGCGTCCATCTCCGGGCGACGACCACCATCGCATAGAGGATTACAGCCAGCCCGGTGACAGCGATGTTATCTATTCCGAGCTGCTGGAGCACATCCGTACCCTCAATTTCCGCGTGCTCGCCGGTATCATCGTCACTCTTTTCCTTGGCCTTATAGAGCTTCTTCCCATGCTGGGCGTGGCTCTGCCCGACATGTTTCTGCCCGACCGCGCTCCGGTCATGTATCTGTCTCTGAACCTTGGACTGTGCGGTTTCTGCGTCGGGCTCTGCTACCGTGTAATAATCGGAGGCTTTGCTTCCCTGATAAAGAAACCCGACGGCGACAGCGCCATTGCCGTTGCCGGTACTGTTGCGCTGCTGCATATAGCTGCCGAGCTGGTTTATTACCTCATCAGCCGTCAGCCGGTGTGTCGTGTGTTCGGAGCACCGGTCACGCTGGCACTTCTTCTCAATGACATCGGTCTGCTGCTGATGGCCCGCCGGGTTGCACGCAATTTCCGCTTTGTGGCAATAAGGGGCGTAAAGAGCGCCGCCCGTATGCTCGGCAGCGACATCAAGCAGTTTGACGAACTGCGTCATGCCGACCACCGTCAGCACTCCAACGTCGCCTACTGTGTGCGAACGAAATTTCTTTCCGACTACCTGCGTCACGCATACGAGGAGGACTTCTGTGAGCAGATGTTCCGCCGGCTGACTCCTTTCATTATAATACCTGCAGCCGTGGCAGCCGTCATAGGCGGCATCACAGGCGCATCGGAGGCAGGCATATGGAGCGCTGTGTACTGCTTTGCCGCTGTACTGGTGGTGGGCATTCCCGCAAGCCGGATGTTCTGTCTCAATCTTCCCATGGGCCGCGTAAGCGGAAAGCTGCTGCGCCGCGGCGCCATGCTTAACGGCTGGGCAGGTGTGGATGAATTCGGACGCACCGATACTCTTGCCGTTTCCTCGGACGTTCTCTTCCCGCAGGGCTCGGTTCGTCTGCTTTCTCTCAAGGCATTCGGCGAAGAGCCGCTCGCCCGCTCGGTCCAGTATGCTGCTTCGGTGGTTCTGGCTGCCGGAGGTCCGCTGGCGCAGGTTTTCGACCAGCTGCTTAACGGAAGACGCGACCGCGTTCTTCCCGCAGAGGGCATTGACTATGAAAACGAAATGGGCGTTTCCGGATTTGTGGAAAGCCTGCCAGTTCTGGTCGGCAACCGCATGATGCTCAAAACCCACGGCTGTGCCATGCCGTCAAAGGACTACGAGCACCTGCTTACGGGCGGCGACAACCGCAATCTTGTTTACATTGCCATCTCCGGTGTCCCCTGTGCGGTCATGCTTGTCAAATACTCCGCCGACGCAGACACCATCCACTCGGTACAGCGCATGGTGGAAAGCGGCGTGAGCATGGTTGTCTACACCTGCGACGCCAACGTAACCGCCAAGATGCTTGCCCGGATCTATAACGTACCTCAGCGGTATATCACCATGCTCAGCACGCGTGCCGGTTCGGAATATGACCGGCTGACCCATGTCATACGCGACAGTTCTCCGGCGGTTCTGGCATCCGACGGAACCATGCGGGCTCTGGCTGACGCAGTCACAGTATCCCGCCGGATGCACATGCAGCTGCATTTTGCAACAGTCATTCAGCTGGCAGCATATGGTCTTATGCTTCTTCTGACCACACTGCTGTGCTGCCTGTCCGGTCCTTCCGGCATAAGCCCGGCACAGATCATGCTGCTTCAGCTTCTTTGCCTTGCCGCTGCCGCCATATCCACCGCCCGCAGGGTGCTGTGACCCGAAACGTGGAATACAAATTGTAATTTATATTCGATATAATACAGGAGGCACATCATGTTAAAGTACCTGTTCCCAGAGCATACTCAGCTCATATCCATCGTCGGTCTGATACTGATGTTTGTAGTAACTTTCTTTTCCATCATTATCTTCTCCCGCTATTTGCCCCGTGATCTTGGACGCAACTTTGCATTCAACGGCAAAAAATCTCAGGGCAAGCCCAGAGGCGCAGGCATTATCTTTGTGACCGTGTTTTTCTGTATGTCTCTGCTCTTCTCCCGCTTTGTGTGGGAAGGCACCGGCTTCAGCTGGGAAACTCTCATCTACCTTATTCTCATCATGCTTGGCATGCTTACAGGATATCTTGACGACCGCTCCGACAGCCCGTGGGGCGAATATCTCAAGGGCTTCCTCGACTTTGTCATAGCTCTGGGAGTTGCTGTGACCTACCTCATAAACAACAACAACTCCATATATGTTATGACTCTCGACCGTGAGATCTCCATTCATCCCTATCTGTTCGCTGTGCTTATTGTCATTCTTGTGTGGATGTCCATCAATGTGACCAACTGCACCGACGGCGTGGACGGTCTCTCCGGCTCTCTGAGCATCATCACCCTTTCCACCATATATCTCATCGGCAACTTCAACGACGCTCACGACCCCACCTCTTATCTGAGCCTGCTCTATGCTGTTGGTCTGCTGGCTTATCTGTGGTTCAATTCATCGCCCAGCACTCTTATGATGGGCGATGCCGGTTCCCGTGCCACCGGCGTTCTTATCGCTATTGCCATCCTCAAGAGCGGCTCTCCCCTGCTTTACATCCCCGTTGCTCTGGTCATCATCCTTGACGGCGGCCTCGGACTGGTCAAGCTGTTCCTCGGCCGTTTCCTCAAGATAAAGATTCTCAAGAACATCCGCACTCCGCTTCACGACCATTTCCGCAAAAACCGCGGCTGGTCGGATACTCAGACTGTTTTCCGCTTTATGATCGTACAGATCGGCCTGTGCGCATGCGTAATCTGCTTCCTGGTCTGGCGCCGCGGAGAAAGCTCTCACGAGGCTCTTGACACCGCAACAAACGCACTCTCCTCTCTTTTCTCCAGCATAAGACTGTCGCTCGGATAATCCAAAAAGATCGCAATTTACTGGTTTAAACAGTCATAATGCACAAATTCTGACCAACAATTTCTACGGTAAACGCGATATATCTGTTGAAATTTCACCTAAGTTACGATATAATTAGACGAGTAGGCCGCGATTTTTCGTACTTTGAACTATCGTGCTCTATGCAGAAATCATATACGAAGTCGTTTCCCGGCTTTCCGGGGGTTCGACCGAAAGGGGCAACTTAATTTTGAAACAGTATCCGGCTAATAAGATCAAGAATATCGTTCTCGCCGGTCACGGCGGCTGCGGCAAGACCTCGCTGGCCGAGGCCATGCTCTGGCTCTCCGGTGCCACTGACAGAATGGGCAAGACTGCCGACGGCAACACCGTCTGCGACTTTGACCCCGAAGAGATAAAGCGTAAGACTTCAGTATCCACTGCTGTTGCACCGCTGGAGAGGAACGGTCTGAAAATCAATCTGCTTGACGCACCCGGTCTGTTTGACTATGTCGGCGGTATGAACGAGGCTTATCGTGCAGCCGAGACCGCTCTGATCGTTGTCGCTGCAAAGGACGGCGTGGCTGTCGGTTCCGAAAAGGCCAACAAGCTGGCTCTTACCACCGGCCGCTCCCGTATTTTCTTCATCAACAAGCTTGACACCGAAGGTGCCAACTTCTACAAGGCCTATGATGCCATCCGCGAAGCCTTCGGCACCAGCGTGTGCCCGGTCGTCGTTCCCTATTATGAGGGCGACAAGGTAAAGTGCTACGTTGACCTGCTGGAAAACAAGGCCTATGCTTACAGCAACGGCAAGGCCGCCGAGTGCGCCATGCCCGCTCTTGACAATCAGGAAGACCTGATGGCTCAGCTCAACGAAGCCATCGCCGAGACCGACGAGGAGCTCATGATGAAGTTC
>JAZUOR010000084.1:0-7453 GCA_045604745.1 Acutalibacteraceae bacterium
GGGAGCGATACGAATGTTGCGGTCCTTGGGATCGCGGTGGTACGGATAGGTGGCGCCGGCAGGAGTCAGAGTGACACCGGCATCAGCGCACAGCTCAACGGTACGGCGAGCACAACCTTCCATAACGTTGAGGCTGACAAAGTATCCGCCCTCGGGCTTGCTCCATTCGGCTGCGCCACTCTCGCCGATCTCTGCGGCGAGAGTCTCGTCCACGGCGGTGAATTTTGGACGGAGGATCTCGGCGTGCTTAGCCATCTGCTCCTTGAGACCGTTCAGATCCTTGATGAAACGCATATGACGCAACTGGTTGAGCTTGTCGTAACCGATGGTCTGCACGGACATACGGGCCTTGATGGCGTTTACATTCTCCACAGATGTGGCCATTCCCGCAAGACCGGAGCCGGGGAAGGTGATCTTGGAGGTGGAGAAGTACATATAAACCATATTGGGATTGCCGGCCTTCTTGCACTCGGCAAGCAGATTGAGCAGGGGCTTATCCTCACCGAACAGATGATGGATAAAGTATGCGTTGTCCCAGAAGATACGGAAATCGGGAGCTGCCGGCTTCATGTTTGCCAGACGACGCACGTTCTCGTCGGAAACGGTCACGCCGGTGGGATTGGAATACTTGGGAACGCACCACATTCCCTTGACCATGGGATCGTTCTGGACGTACTCTTCGATAACATCCATGTCGGGACCGTCTTCCTTCATCTCCACGGGAATCATGTCGATGTCGAAATACTCGGTGATGGCAAAATGGCGGTCATAGCCCGGACTGGGGCACAGGAACTTGACTCTGCCCTGCTGAGCCCACGGGGTTCCGCCAAGCAGGCCGTGACCCATGGCGGAGGAAATGGTGTCAAACATCATGGTCAGGCTGGAGTTGCCGCCCACGATGATCTCGTCGGTGCTCACTTCAAAAAGGTCAGCAAAAAGCTTTTTGGCTTCCGGGATACCGTCGATGATGCCGTAGTTGCGGCAGTCGGCACCGCTCTCGCAGTGATAGTCCGCATCACTGGAAAGTACATCCAGCATAGGCATGGACAGCTCCAGCTGCATCTTTCCGGGAATACCTCTGGACATATTGAGCTTGAGCTTCTGATCCTTGAACTGCTCATAGCGGGCAGTAAGGCGCTTTTTTTCATCCAGCAGTTCGTTGCGGGACATGGATACATAAGGGGTCATTGGAATCGCCTCCGGTTATAATTTGGAGTAATATTTATATGGGATAACTTACGGTATTAGAAATCGGCAGTACCGGTGGTTCTGGGGAACGGAAGTACGTCACGGATGTTGGCAACACCTGTGAGATACATGATAAGACGCTCGAAGCCCAGACCAAATCCGGCATGCTTGTTGCCGCCGTACTTGCGCAGTTCGAGATACCACCAGTAATCCTCTTCCTCAAGGCCGCATTCAGCCATACGGGAAAGGAGTACATCAAGACGCTCCTCACGCTGACTGCCGCCTACGATCTCGCCGATTCCGGGAACCAGCAGGTCAACAGCAGCAACGGTCTTTCCATCGTCGTTCAGGCGCATGTAGAAAGCCTTGATCTCCTTGGGATAGTCAGTGACAAACACGGGCTTGCCGAAGATGACCTCGGTCAGATAACGCTCATGCTCGGTCTGCAGATCGCAGCCCCAGCTGACCTTATAGTCAAACTTGTCGTTGTTCTTTTCCAGCAGCTCGATGGCTTCGGTGTAGGTAACGTGGGCAAATTCGGAATTCACCACGTGCTCAAGACGCTCGCGCAGGCCTTTATCCACAAACTGGTTGAAGAAGTCGATATCCTGCGGGCAGGTTTCAAGAACATAGCCGATGACATACTTTATCATGTCGCGAGCCAGTTCCATATCGTCGGCCAGATCAGCAAAGGCTATCTCCGGCTCGATCATCCAGAATTCGGCGGCGTGGCGGGCAGTATAGGATTTTTCAGCGCGGAAGGTAGGGGCGAAGGTGTAAACCTTGCCGAAAGCCATGGCCATGCACTCGGCAGACAGCTGACCGGAAACGGTCAGCGAGGTGTGCTTGCCGAAGAAATCCTGAGAGTAATCCACCTTGCCGTCCTCGGTTCTGGGAATGTTGTCCAGATCCATGGTGGTCACAGTAAACATCTCGCCGGCGCCCTCGCAGTCGCTGACGGTGATAAGGGGAGTGTGCGCATAAACAAAGCCTCTTGAGTTGAAGAAGCTGTGGATAGCGTAAGCCGCTGCGGAACGGACGCGGAAAGCAGCACTGAAGGTGTTGGTGCGGGGACGCAGATGTGCCACAGTGCGCAGATACTCAAGGGAATGGCGCTTTTTCTGCAAAGGATACTCCGGAGCGGATGCACCCTCAACGTTGATGGCACTGGCGTTGATTTCAAAGGGCTGCTTGGATTCGGGAGTAAGCAGCAGAGTGCCGGTTACGCTCAGAGCGGCACCCACATTCTGGGATGCTATCTCCTTATAGTTGGCTACCTTCTCTGCCTCAAAGACGATCTGTACGCCCTTGAAGCAGCTTCCGTCGTTGAGGTCGATAAATCCCAGAGCCTTGGAATCGCGAATGGTGCGAGCCCAGCCGGCAACAGTCACTTCCTTGTCGGCAAAGGACTGGGGATCGGCATATATTGCACTGATTTCAGTTCTTTTCATGTTGTTGCATATTCCTTTCTCGCTTCAGACCGGTATTATCCACTTTGGAATCGTCGCGGTCAGAAAGCTTATTTGTTCTTTTGCACAATTGGCGGGTAAATTACATTTCCCCGTTTTCTATCTGTGTATACATATCCACACGGCGGGCGTGTCTGCCGCCCTCAAACTCCGTGTCAAAGAAAATGGTGATGAGCTCAAGGCAGCGCTGATTGTCGATGACTCTGCCGCCGAGACACAGGATGTTGGCATCATTGTGCAGACGTGTATATTCACAGCTGTAAGCCTCGGAACACACTGCCGCACGGATGCCTTTGACCTTGTTGGCGCATATGGACATGCCAATGCCGGTGCCGCACAGCAGTATGCCGCGCTCGCATTCACCGGAAGCCACACTGTGAGCCACCTTCGCAGCCATTTCGGGGTAATCGGACATCTCCTGATCATCATTTACGCCGAAATCACGATATTCCATTCCTCGTGCCTTGAAAAACTCCAGCACGGTATTCTTCAGGGCATAGCCTGCACGGTCGCAGCCTATTGCTACCATACTATCACCTCAAACGCTCTAATAATCTTGAATGAGTAACCGCCATAAGCGGATCAAACAGCTTGTGTTATTCCCGGATCATTGATACGCCGTAATAATTTCAAGTGAGGCCGCACTTCTGACAACACGATGAACTGCGTCCTTTTTTTACAGGTCCATAAGCCAGTTGACCGGGAATATATTGTTTTACTGCTGCGCCTTACGGGCTCTGAGCTCACGCTCAGCCTGAGGCAGACGCAGATATACCGGGACGAGAGCTGCGGCATCCACCGCCTGCTGTCCCTGTGCCGCCATAGCAACGCCGTAACCGCGCTGCCAGCGAACCGCCGGACTTACCATGCGCAGGTTTTTGCATTTGTCACCCAGCGCATCCATGCACAGCTGAGCGCCATCGCCGCACAGCCATACCGTTTCTTCGATGGCAGAAATCTCCTCCGCCAGCTCCTTCACGGCTATGGCTCGGTCCTCGCACCTGCGGCTCACTTCGCCATTCCGGCAATCGAACAGAGCGTTGTAAACCTGTTCCCGGCGGGCATCCATTACCGGACACAGTACACCGTCCGCGCAGGCAGCACCATAGGCTATTGCCGCCAGAGTTGACACTCCCACGCAGGGTATGCCGCCAGCAAAGGCAAGCCCCTTGACAGTGGCTATTCCGATACGCACACCGGTAAATGAGCCCGGTCCGTGGGACACCGCTATCTGATCGACATCTTCAAGGGCTATTCCTGCCCCTTTCAGTGTGCTGTCAATGAGGGGCATGAGCGTCTGGCTGTGAGTCAGTCCGATATTAACAAAACCCTCGGACAGCACCCTGTCGTCTTTTACTATGGCGCAGCCGGCAGAAACCGCCGAGCTGTCTATTCCAAGAATGGTCATGCCGCCTCCATCTGTAAAACTATCAGTATTAATCAGTTTGAGATATACTCAAAATCAAGTATTCTCCTGTCGTCATCGCCGTCGTCCGGCTTCGATATAGTGATCTGCCATCTGGGCACAGGCAGAGCGTTTTCAATATTCTCGCTCCACTCCACCACATTGACACATCTGCTCACAGATTCAAAGAATCCGGTGGAGTCGAGATCCTCCCAGCTTTCCACCCGATACATGTCGTAGTGGCACAGCTTTACACGCCCGCGATGCTCATGAACGATGGCAAAGGTGGGACTGGATATCTCTTCAGGCGCAACGCCCAGCCCCTTTGCCAGACCTCTGACAAAGGCAGTCTTCCCCATCCCCATTCCGCCGAACATGGCAACGGTTTCGTCACCTGAGAGCTGAGACCCGAAGCGGGCAGCCAGCTGTTCAGTCTGCTCGGCCGATGCCGTAGTATGTCTTCCCTGCATCAGAACAGTCCGGTTATTGTGCCGTCGGCATCCACGTCGATGCTGTTTGCCGCAGGCTTCTTGGGAAGACCGGGCATTGTCATGATGTCGCCGGTGAGCACAACAACGAAACCGGCACCGTTGGACAGACGCACGTCACGCACGGTGATATCAAAGCCGGAGGGTCTGCCCAGCTTTGCGGGGTCGTCAGACAGAGAATACTGGGTCTTGGCAATACATACCGGCATACCGTCGGTCATGCTGCCAAGCGCAGCGATATTCTTTTCGGCTGCTGCGGTGTAGATAACTCCATCAGCACCGTAGATATTTTTGGCAATGGCCTCGATCTTTGCCTTGAGAGGCAGATTGCTGTCATAGACAAAACGGAAATCAGAAGGCTGTTCCACTGCCTCGCATACCATTTCAGCCAGCTCAGTGCCGCCCTCACCGCCCTTGGAGAACACATCAGACAGTGCACACCGGGCACCCTTTGAGCGGCAGAAGTCGATAATGTAATTGAGTTCTGCATCGGTGTCAGTGGGGAAGCGATTGACCGCAACGACCACCGGAACACCGTACTTGCCGAGATTTTCAATGTGAGCCTCAAGGTTGACGATACCCTTTGCAAGGGCGTCCATATTTTCGTCCTTGAGCTGATCCTTTGCCATGCCGCCGTTATACTTGAGCGCACGCACAGTGGCAACCAGCACGATGGCAGAGGGAGCCAGACCGGCCATGCGGCATTTGATATCGAGGAACTTTTCGGCACCCAGATCGGAACCGAATCCGGCTTCGGTGATACAGTAGTCGGCCAGCTTGAGAGCCGCCTTTGTGGCTCTGACCGAGTTGCAGCCGTGGGCGATGTTGGCAAAGGGGCCGCCATGCATGATAGCCGGAGTACCCTCAAGAGTCTGAACCAGATTGGGCTTGATAGCATCTCTGAGCAGAGCGGTCATGGCACCGTCAGCCTCAAGATCAGAGGCAAAAACAGGCTTGCCGTCGTATGTATAGGCCACAAGGATGCGGCCCAGACGAGCCTTGAGGTCGGCAGCATCGGCAGCCAGACACAGGATAGCCATAATCTCGCTTGCCACGGAGATGACAAAGCCGTCCTCACGGGGAACGCCGTTTGCCTTACCGCCCATGCCGATAACGATATTGCGCAGAGCACGGTCGTTCATGTCCATGCAGCGGGTAAACTTCACCTGACGCGGGTCAATGCCAAGCACGTTGCCCTGCTGAATGTGGTTGTCAAGCAGCGCACACAGCAGATTGTTGGCTGTGGTGATGGCATGGAGATCTCCGGTGAAATGGAGGTTTATATCCTCCATGGGAATAACCTGAGCGTAGCCGCCTCCGGCTGCTCCGCCCTTGACTCCGAACACCGGACCAAGAGAAGGCTCACGCAGGGCAATTATTGCCTTTTTTCCCAGTCTGGCCATGGCCTGTCCCAGACCGACGGTTGTTGTGGTTTTTCCCTCTCCGGCAGGAGTGGGATTAATTGCCGTGACCAGAACGAGCTTACCGTCCTTTCTGCCTGCCAGTTCGGCCAGCAGACGCTCGGAAAGCTTTGCCTTGGTGTTTCCGTACAGCTCAAGATCGCTCTGATCTATACCAAGCTGAGCGGCTATTTCAGTAATAGGCAGAATTTCTGCCTGCTGAGCAATTTGGATGTCTGTAAGCATGAACACTTCTCCATTCTTTCAGATTTTGATTATTATAACACAATTCACCTAATGTTTAAAGTATTTTGCTTGCATCATAACGCCGATAAATATATAATCAAGCATATAGTAATTTGTGTTTTTTTGAGGTGAATGCATTGCAATTCCTGAAACAGCTGGGCAAACGCATGTTTTACTCCGTGGTGGGCTACATTCAGAACACTTACATTCCGCTGTGGATAGTCACTCTGCTGGCTTCTGTGTACAGCGTCATGCTGGTGTACAGCGCCACCCTCAACCTTGACTCCATACGTACCACCCTCATGCAGGTCGTCGCCTGCGTAATCGGTTATCTTGTCGCCATCGTAATCTCGCTGATGGATTACGAAAAGCTTGGCGAGCTATGGTACATGATAGCCGCCATATGCGTCGGACTGGTCGGACTGACGTTCTTTGTCGGTCAGGGTGCATCGGGTGAATACTCTCTGGCTGACGACCAGGCGTGGCTGAACATTTTCGGCGTCAGCTTCCAGCCCTCGGAGCTTATGAAAATCGGCTTCATCGTCACCTTCTCCTATCACCTTTCCTATGTCATACGCAACAAGCAGCAGAACTCCCTGCCGCACCTGCTGCTTCTTCTGGCTCACGTAGGCTTTCCTGCTGCTCTCATCATGATACAGGGCGACCATGGAACCATGCTCATGTTCCTGAGCATGGCCGCCATCATGCTTCTTGGCTCCGGTATCAGCTGGAAATTCCTCTCTGCCTGCGTAGGCATCGTTCTTGTGGCTCTGCCTGTGGTCTGGAAAATCATGCCTGCGTTCCAGAGAGAGCGTATCCGTGCCGTCTACAACCCTCGTCCCGGCGACGAAGAAGACTACCTTTACCAGCAGACTCTCGGCCGTTTGGCTGTCGGTTCCGGCGGACTTACCGGACAAGGCTGGACCGAGGGACAGATGATTCAGTCGGGCTATGTTCCCGCCGACCACAACGACCTTATCTTCACCGTTGCCGCCGAGGAATTCGGTTTTGTGGGCGCTTCGCTTGTTATCATACTGCTTGTTGCGATCATGATACTCACACTGCGCGCCGCACTCCACGCCCGCGATCACATGGGACGATTCATCTGTCTGGGATTCTTCGGCCTCATTGCCGCTCAGACCATCTTCAACATCGGCATGTGCCTTGTCGTGCTGCCTGTTATCGGTATCACGCTGCCCTTCTTCAGCGCCGGTGGTTCGTCCAGTATGTGTCTTTACTTCGGTTTTGGTCTGGTGC
>JAZUOR010000085.1:0-2509 GCA_045604745.1 Acutalibacteraceae bacterium
GCGTCGTCATGCTCTTCAAGAGTAAGGGTAGAGGCCTCGCCGGTGGTACCGCAGGCGCAGATAGGGTCGGTGCCGTTGGCGATCTGGAACTCGACAAGCTCTTCAAGCTTGTCGTAGTTGACAGAAAAATCATCGTTGAACGGTGTGACCAGCGCGACGCAGGCACCTGTGAAAATGGAATTATTCATAAGAAGACTCTCCTAAATTATTATATGGATCAGTCGCGGTCGAACCAGCCTTCAGCGGCAAGCAGTTCGGCCATCAGTACACCGCCGCCGGCAGCGCCGCGCAGGGTGTTGTGAGAAAGACAGACAAACTTATAGTCGTACTGGGTGTCTTCGCGAAGACGACCGATGCTCACAGCCATGCCTCCCTCAAGCTCACGATCCAGTGCTGCCTGAGGACGGTCGGGCTCCTCGAAATAGTGGAGGAACTGCTTGGGAGCGTGAGGCAGGTCAAGCTCCTGAGGTTTGCCGGCGAACTTAGCCCAGCGCTCTTTGATTTCTTCGATGGTGGGCTTTTTGTCAAACTCTACGAACACTGCAGCGGTGTGACCGTCGGAAACGGGTACACGCAGACACTGAGTGGTGATGCTGATGTCAGAATTTGAAACGATCTTATCGCCTTCAACAGTGCCCCAGACCTTCAGCGGCTCAATTTCGGATTTCTGCTCCTCGCCGCCGATGTAAGGAATGAGATTGTCAACCATTTCGGGCCAGCGCTCGAAGGTTTTTCCGGCACCGGAGATTGCCTGATAGGTGCAGGCGAGGACACGCTTGATGCCAAACTCTTTGAGAGGGTGGAGAGCGGGAACGTAGCTCTGGATGGAGCAGTTGGATTTAACAGCGATAAAGCCGCGTTTGGTGCCCAGACGCTTTCTCTGAGCATGAATTACCTCGGCGTGCTCAGGGTTGATCTCAGGGATGATCATGGGAACGTCATCTACCAGACGGTGGGCAGAGTTGTTGGACATGACGGGGCACTCGGCCTTGGCATATGCCTCTTCCAGAGCACGGATTTCTTCCTTCTTCATGTCAACGGCACAGAAAACAAAGTCAACACTGGAGGTGATAGTGTCAATGTCCTTGACAGCGTCAAGCACGACCATGTTTTCCATGGAGGAAGGCATGGGCTCTTTCATTGCCCAGCGGCTTCCGGCTGCTTCGCCGTAGGTTTTACCGGCAGAACGGGCGCTTGCGGCAAGAGCAGTGACCTCAAACCAGGGGTGATCGTTGAGCAGGGTGGCCAGACGCTGACCGACCATTCCGGTTGCGCCTATAATGCCGACATTGTACTTTTTCATAAGTGTTTGCCTCCAATATCTATGTTATGGAATAAAGAACGGATAAGTTACCTTCGGATAAAAGTTTTACAAAGCACTTGAATGCCGAAGATGTATGCAATATAATAATGTATTGACTGTGTAACATACGGCAATACATTATTATATTGCGTTTATTTATATTTAGTACATTATATTCTTATATTATGTTTCAGTCAAGAAAAACAGAACTGCACAAACGGAAAAAATGCAGCCACAATGCGGACTTATACTGTGCAATATTTTGCACTTGACCAAGGAGAACATACAATGAAACGAAGTGACTTTTTTTACGATCTGCCTCAGGAGCTCATAGCGCAGCATCCGGCTGAACAGCGCGATCACTCAAGACTTATGTGTCTTGACCGCAAAAGCGGTGAAGTAAATCATAGAAAGTTCTTTGATGTGCTTGACATAATCCGACCTGGAGACTGCCTGATAATGAACGATTCACGGGTGCTTCCGGCCAGAATATTCGGTACAAAGGAGGGAGGAGAATCGGTAAATGAATTCCTCCTGCTCAACGCGGTTGGCAACAATCTGTGGGAAACAATAACCAAGCCGGGTAAACGGGCGAAGGAAGGGGCACGCTTTGTTTTCGGGGATGGGCTGATGACCGGCGAAGTCGTAGAGGTCAAGGAAGACGGAAACCGCATAGTGCGCTTTGAGACTGACGGGGAATTCTATTCGGTTCTCGATGAGATAGGGCAAATGCCTCTGCCGCCGTACATTACCGAAAGACTTGAGGATAAGGAGCGTTATCAGACGGTCTACTCGCGGGAGATAGGATCTGCCGCAGCTCCCACTGCAGGCCTTCACTTTACTAAAGATTTGCTTTCGAAGCTTGAGGATAAGGGCGTTTCTCTCGGCTATGTCACGCTGCATGTCGGTCTGGGCACCTTCAGACCTGTAAAGGCAGATAACATTACAGATCATAAAATGCACAGTGAGCATTATTATATGCCGAAGGAAACAGCTGATCTAATCAAGCAGACGAAAGCCAACGGAGGACGTGTTATTGCTGTAGGAACAACATCTTGTCGTACACTTGAAAGTGTAGCAACATTCAACGGTGAAATCTACACCTATACCGTTACGCTTAAAGATGCGCAATTCTCCTATTACACCAATTTGCTCACCTACGAGAATGGTTATAGCCATGTCACTACTACGGACCAACTGGACGAA
>JAZUOR010000086.1:0-2989 GCA_045604745.1 Acutalibacteraceae bacterium
GCACAGAGCGTCGCCCATGTCATAGGCGGTGGTGCGTTCGGCTCCAAGCTGGTACTGCACACCCTCGTCACAGCATCCGTCTACCAGCAGTACCCGTCCGGGATGCCGTGCAGCAAGATGCTGAGCCATTGCTGCGGCCAGAAAGGAGCGGCCCTGTCCGCCGGAAGCAGAAACAATATTGATTATCATGTAAAGCTGCCTCCGTCCGGGTAGCGTGGTAAAAGCGCTTACATATGCAGAATTCTAAACAGAATCCTATTACCACATCATAGTAATGATATCACATAATTTGCCCAAAGTCAAAAGAATTTTATGCTTCCAAGGGTAAATTTTTAGCAAAAGTATTGTCAATTCCATGCCTGTCAGCTTTGTAAGGCGAGATTTTGATATACCACAGCGGTTTGGAATATCATGCGTCGGAATCCATATATACCCTTGAGCCGGTAGCGCCTCTCTGCTCCTGATATTTTCCGTTATAGGGATTGAGGGCGGCCTGATCCATGCGTGCAAAAACCAGCTGACCTACACGCCGTCCTGCCTTGAGCTCAATGGCGCACCGATTGGCATTGAACAGCTCAAGGGTTATCTCTCCTCTGAAACCGGGATCAACCCATCCCGCGTTCTGAATAAACAAGCCCATGCGCCCAAGGGAGCTTCTGCCTTCAACGAAGGCGGTCAGATCATCGGGAAGTGCGAAGTATTCCATTGTGGTGGCAAGCACGAACTGACCGGGCAGCAGCACATAGGTGTCGGTTTCTATGGTCTTGTACTTGATTTCGTTGTCCATGGTGATAACGCCAGTGGAAAAATCCTCAACCACGCTGAATGTGCGGCCAAGACGTATGTCGACGCTGGCGGGCTGGATCTGTCCTTCGGTCAGCGGAGATATTTCCAGTGTGCCCTCCGCCAGCATTGTATTTATAGTTCTGTCAGATAGAATCATGTTTTTTCTCCTTAGTCAATGATATCCACGACCCGCCCGCGCAGATGCAGGTTCTTTCCGGTATAGGTCAGGTAGACCGCGGCACTCAGTGGAACGGCGGCAAAAAACGTCCCAAGAGGGTCAAGTCCGGGTGTGGGCTTATAATAGCTGGAAAGCTGCGGTCTGTCCGGGTCGTACCATATGGTGACCGAGCTGCCCGGAGGAGGAAACTCAAAGTCCGGTGTGTCGTGAAAGCTTTCACGACTGGTGTAATCCACTCCGTTTACCATATACGTGTAGTCTATGGCAACTCTGAAATGCCGCAGCTCGGTTTCGCCGACAACATAACCTGATATCTGTTTCCAGTCCCTGTACTGTTCAATGCGCCCGAAGTAGATGGCGACAGAGCTTATAAACGCAGCCAGCAACAGCAATGCAGGAACAACAACGTGTATGTGGTTTTTGATATAGTTTTTCATAACAATCAGCAGCACTGGTAGATAATCCAGCAGTTTTCAAATATTTTTCGGCTCAGATCCTCTTTGGGAATGTAGAAATACAGCCGGCCTCCGTCACCGAAGCTCAGACAGAAATCCTCGCTTTCCACTTCGTCCAGCTGGAGAAACAGCTGCACCGATTTCCAATCTGACGCAATGCTTTTTCAGTGTTTTCATCAGCTGCATAAGTTTCGTATAAGCGCTCCCTTCGTTCAGCCTTTTGCAGATTATACCACTAAACGAGCCAAAGTGAAAGCTGTATTCTGAAAAACGCCGGCAAAAAGAAAAGCTGCAGTGTTTCCACAGCAGCTATAACATGTCGGGAACGGTGCATTGAGTTATAGAAAACGTCCGTTACCCTATCAACCACGCCATCAGTGCGCACACCGCAAGGGCGATGACACCACAAATGACGGCGGCAAGTATCTTCTGATACGGCCGCTTGCCATCCTCGCGGGCTTTTTCGATCTCCTCAAGAGTCTGACCGTCCATAAAAGCAGAAATTTCCTTATAGGTCTGGATGTTGAATTCCTTTTTCTGGCGTTCCAATTTAAGAGAGAAAACAATACCTGCGGCGAAAATAACGACATACAAAGCAAGTCCCCGCCAACCAAGAAGCTTGCCGAGAGGGATGGGCAGAACGAGCAGTAGCAGCATGATCACGGCAAAAATATAGCTGTTTTTCTTGAAGCCTGAGATCTCTTCGGTTCGGATTTCTTTTTTCATAATTTCTATGTCTCCTTTTACAAGCTGATCCAGAGACACACCAAAAACTTCGCTCAGCAGAAGCAGACTGCGTATATCGGGATAGGTTTTTCCGTTTTCCCAGTTTGATATGCTCTGGCGTGATACAAAAATCTTTTCCGCCAGCTCATCCTGAGAAAGAGAAAGCTCGTTACGATATTTTTTAATCTGTGTCTGAAGCTGCATTGTCTGTGTGCCTCCTTTTGGCTCAAGTGTAGTCCATGCTCACCGTTTCGGCAATCAAATGTGCTTTACATAGGTGAAAATCAACGTGTAAAAGATCTTTGACATCGCATAACTATGCGATTTTAGTGCAATAAGGAAAGAGAAAACTGCTGCCGCGGAATCTCTCGCGGCAGCAGTTTTGAATATTACGTCAGATCAATATGCCTTGCCCCAGCAGACCATGTGCTTTGCAGGCTTGCCGCAGCATACGCACACGTCGGAGAGTTCTTCCTGCTCGAAGGGGATGCAGCGGGAGCCGACACCGGTCTGCTCCTTGACCTTGTCCTCGCATTCTTCTTCGCCGCACCACATGGCGTAAACCAGACCGTCGCCGTTCTTCTCGAGGGTAGGAACGATCTCGTCCATAGCCTTGACGCGGTATGTACGCTTCTCGCGGTTGGCAAGAGCCTTCTGGTAAAGACCGTCGTGAACCTCAGCCAGCTTTGCCTGTACTGCTGCAACGATATCGTCCAGCTGGGCAAAGGACTTTTCACGGTTGTGGCGGGAAACCAGCACGCACTGACCGTTCTCGATGTCACGGGGACCGAGCTCGATTCGTACGGGGACGCCCTTCATTTCGTATTCGCTGAACTTCCAGCCG
>JAZUOR010000087.1:0-4153 GCA_045604745.1 Acutalibacteraceae bacterium
AATCCCCTCTGCCAGACTGTTCATCCTGCCCCTCCCTTTCGTCTGCTGTGGTCTTATTATAGCACAGTTCTCCGGAGTGCGCCCGCCTTTTTGTGCTCTTGTCTGCAATATAATCCCGACTGCCGCTGCAGGCATTACTCCGGCCTTTCCCCCTAAAATCGTATTTTCTATCGACTAAAGCCCCGTTCCGTGCTATAATATTTGCACTTATGCGCGCAAAGGAGGCTTTATCGTGTCTGACAAACCGAAAAAGAAACAATGTGGTATAGGTCTCCTTGCCCATGTGGACGCCGGCAAGACCACCCTTGCCGAAGCACTCATATACAGCACCGGAAAAACCCGCAGTCTTGGGCGGGTGGATCACGGCGACACAGCCCTCGACACCCACCGTCTTGAGCGGGAGCGCGGCATCACCATTTTTGCCAGTCAGGCGGTCATATCCGTCGGGGAACTTGAAATAACGCTGCTTGACACTCCGGGGCATGTTGACTTTTCTACCGAAACCGAGCGCACTCTGCAGGTGCTTGATTACGCTGTGCTGGTAATCAGCGGACTTGACGGTGTTCAGGCACACACCCGCACCCTGTGGCGGCTGCTTAAAATATACAATATCCCCGTTTTCATTTTCGTCACAAAAATGGACTTTGCCCGCCGAAGCAGGGACGAACTGATGGCCGAACTGCAGAACGAGCTGGACGGCAGCTGCGTTGATTTTTCCGCGGACAACGACAGCATTGCCGAAAGCCTTGCCATGTGCTCGGAGTATCTGCTGGAAAGGCATCTGGAGGGCAAGGAGATCACCGACTCCGACGCGGCAAAGCTGATACTCACCCGTCGGGCCTTCCCCTGTTTTTTCGGGTCCGGTCTTAAGCTTGAAGGCATCGACACGTTTCTTTCCGCCCTTGAACGGCTGATCATACCATCTGAGTATCCAAAGAACTTCGGCGCAAAGGTTTTCAAGATAAGCCGGGACAAAAACGACCGGCTGACCCATCTGCGGGTCACCGGCGGCGTACTGCGGGTCAGAGACACCGTCACCACAGGCGACACCGCCGAAAAGGTCAACCAGATCAGAATATACTCCGGCACGAAATACGTAACCGTGGACGAAGCGCCCGCCGGCTGCATCTGCGCCGTAACCGGTCTTAACTCCACCTGCAACGGCATGGGACTCGGCTATGAGGCCGCATCGGAAAAACCGGTGCTGGAACCGGTCATGAACTACCGCATCAATCTGCCGGAGGGCTGCGACCCGCAGACCATGCTTCCAAAACTGCGCCAGCTGGAGGAAGAAGACCCGCAGCTGCACATTTCGTGGAGCGAGCTGCTGCAGGAGATACATGTCAGCCTTATGGGCGATGTGCAGGTGGAGATACTGCACAGTCTTATTCTTGATAAATTCGGCGTGGACGTGACCATTGACACCGGACGGGTTCTTTACAAGGAAACGATCGCCGACACAGTCGAAGGCGTGGGACATTACGAGCCTCTGCGCCACTACGCCGAGGTACATCTGATAATGGAGCCTCTGCCGGCAGGCAGCGGGCTTGTGTTTGACACCCGCTGCAAGGAGGACGACCTCGACCGCAACTGGCAGTGGCTCATACTCATGCATCTGCACGAAAAGCAGCATCTGGGCGTGCTCACCGGCTCGCCCATCACCGACATGAAGATCACTCTTGCCGCCGGACGCGCTCATCTCAAGCACACCGAGGGCGGCGATTTCCGTCAGGCCACCTACCGCGCCGTACGTCAGGGTCTGATGCAGGCGCAGTCGGTGCTGCTGGAGCCCTATTATTCCTTCCGCCTTGAGGTCCCCTTTGAGCAGATGGGCAGAGCCATCAACGACATCCGTCTGCGCAAAGGCGAGATCGGTCAGCCGGAGGAAAGCGGCGGCATGTCGGTCATAACCGGCAAGGCGCCGGTCGTTCTGCTCAACGGCTACGCTGCGGAGGTTGCCGCATACACCGGAGGCCGCGGCAGAATATTCTTCGAGCTGGCCGGCTACGACAAATGCCACAACGCAGAAGCGGTCATAAGGGACATGATCTACCAGCCCGAAGCCGACATGGACAATTCACCCGATTCGGTCTTCTGCGCTCACGGCGCCGGCTTTGTGGTCAAGTGGGATAAGGTCAGCGAATACATGCACCTTGAAAGCTGCCTGAAAAAAGAAAAAGGCGCTCCCGTCGCTCCGCTCGCCCGCCGCACCCGCAGCATGAGTATTGACGAAAAGGAGCTTGAGGCCATCATGGAGCGTGAGTTCGGCCCGGTGAAGTACGAGCTTTACCGCCGTCCGGAGGTCACTTCCGACCGCCACAGCACCGTGCCCATGCCCGAACCGCGCAGGCAATACGTCATCGTGGACGGCTACAACGTCATTTTTGCCTGGGACGACCTCAAGCACATTGCCCAGAGCAGTCTCGACACCGCACGCGACCGGCTGATGAACATCCTGTGCAACTACAGTGCCTTTACGAAGATAAACGTCATACTGGTCTTTGACGCCTACCGGGTCCCCGGCGGCAAGGGCTCACGTTTTGACTTTCACAACATACACGTTGCCTACACAAAGGAAAACGAGCTGGGCGACAACTATATCGAAAAGCTTGTTGCCGAAATCGGAAAGAACGAATATGTACGCGTGGTCACCTCCGACCGGCTGATTCAGCTTTCGGTCATCCGTTCAGGCGTGCTGCGCACCTCCGCTGCCGACTTTGAGCGCGAGGTAAACGAGGTGCACGCCCGCATCGCCGAGGCCCTCGACCGGATAAACAGCGACGTTCACGCCACCACCATCGGTGACGTGATTGATGAAACGAAACGTCAGAATTGATTTTTCAGCAAGGAGAAAGACATGTTCATCGAGAAATTCGCTCAGCGGGTCGACAGCTTCGTTGAAAAGCATTTTCACCACTCGACCTTTGTGAACTGCCTTTATCTGCTTGTGCTCTCGACAGCGGAGTTTGCACTTTACTGGTTTCTCGCGCACTCAGCCCATTCGGATATGTTCATTGCCAAGGCGGCTGCTGTGCTGCTCTTAGCCGACAGCCGTTCGAGATTTTTCTTCGCCGCCTGGATCATATTCACAAATCAGGCTAAGGCTAATGAAAAATATCTCAGGGTGATGCATTATTTTCTGCTGCTGATCGCTGTAATGGGACTTGTGACTTTTTTCGCTTTAATATTTCAATTATGACAACAAAATCAAAAGTAATAACGCTTATCGTGCTGGCAGCCGTTGCCATTACCGTCTTTCTGGGTGCGCGGCACATTCCGCCGACGCTGGAGCTGCTTGATACCGCCGGACTTCCGCGAAGCTATGCTTTCCGGGTAAAGGGCCGCCTTTACTGGGAGGACTGGCTCAATTACGTCGCCGGATATGAGATAATCGCGGCAGAAATTCCCTGCGAAGACTGGCAAACACCTGACAGCTGGCAGACCGGCACCGTCACTCTTACTGACATTCAGAAGAAATGCGGAATAGCTGTTGACGAAGCAGCGATAAGCCGGCTGCGCATCGACCCGCTTCCCGATGAATATGACCAGTGGTTCTTCTGCGAGGACAGGGATGCAAGCGAATGCTGGATAGGCATGCACAGCCGCAGCGGCACCCTCATCATATACCACGGTCTTGAACTGTGGGTCGGCGGAGGCTACTCCTATCATTATGAATAACAAAAAACCGGCGAAGCTGCGCTTTCACGCATCTGCTTCGCCGGTCTTTTTTCTGTATATTATTTCAGCAGGCATTCCAGCAGGGCGTTGACATCCACACTGTCAGCCATTGCTCTGCCGCCCTCCGGGCTTGGATGAATATGGTCGCCGCAGTCGTATTCCGTTCTCAGAGGCATGTCCTCTCCCTGCCCCACTACCGCGTCAAAATCCAGCACCATGTCAAAAAGCCCGCAGGAACGTATCCAGTGATTGACCTCTGTGCGCAGACGGTCAACCTCCGGACGGTATGTATCCACGCCCTTGAGCGGTGTTATGGTTGCGCAGGCAACATTCAGCCCGTTTTCCCTGCACCTGAGCACAAGCTCAGTATAGCCATCCGTCAGCAGCTCCAGAGTCGGAAACTCACTCATCGGGCGGTTGCATGCCAAATTCTCTCCGGGCGCACCCAGATCGTTTATTCCAAGGGCAACAATAA
>JAZUOR010000088.1:0-14775 GCA_045604745.1 Acutalibacteraceae bacterium
ACATTCCATGTTTACTTCAGAATGAACAACGGAACCACGGTACATCTCCGGCTGTACGAAAAAGGTTATGTGCGTTTTCAGGGATTGCTGGATGTGTGTGTGCAGGTGTCAGATGACGCCTATAATGCATTGGTCAATCTGTTGAAATGATCTAAAAAAAGGGTGTCGCGGAAGACAAAAACTGCGGCACCCCTGTGTTTTCGCGGAAAGTGAATCGAAAGATGTCTGCCGGACAGTTTGTTATACGCTTTCCTGTCGCCGTCCATGCCCAAGGGGTTGGCTGCAGCGGAATCGCCCATCCGGAAAACATACCGAACCGGACAGATAAAAAACGGGAAAGCTTTTTCGCAAGGCTCTCCCGTTCATCATTTACTCGTAGTATTCGTCTTCGCTGTCACGAATCAACAATGTATTTTCTCAGGTCCGTTTCGCATATTCTATCGATCAACGCCTCATCCTCAATAACCATCGCTTCTATAGACACTTCATTTTGCTCGCCGGACCATACCGGTTTGTTCTCCGGGGGAGCATATATCCAAGTTCCTTCTGTAAACGCTATGTAACCGCCGTAATTTTCTTCGCAGGACACATTGCTGTTGTTATATACATAGAAAAAAGCGTTCCCGTCCGTGTAGTAATTATCAACATGAAACATTCGCTGTTCTCCTGACAAAGCGGATAATTCTTCAATCACCGCCAGCTCCTCGTCCGCAGAAAGATATCTGGAATTATCCCCCCGAATTCCTGGATCTATCAGCACCTTGGTTATTTTTCCGCCGGTCGGCACCTTCGCCCCCTCCGCAATAAAGCAGCCGCTGTTGTCCCGTCCGGAAATCAGAATAAACTGCGGTGTTTCGTCCGGGCCGACAGCATAGACCACGGCGCCGCGCCCGATACGTCCGACAAAGTTCCTGTCGTCATCAGCGCAATAAAAGATTTCAGATATATATTCTGTTCCGTTATAACTGATCGCTTCTGAATCTTCATTTCCGTACAGCTCCAACTGCCCTGAGCATGATGATGTACAAAAAAGGCAGATTGCAGCCAGAAACATAAAGTACGCTTTTCTCATATCGTCAATCTCTCCTGTTTCCCGGATCTCATGGAGAATTTCCACAAAGCTTATCGGGTCTGCATCAAAGACGTTGTTTCTCTTTGGCTCTTACCTGTAATTATACCACACCGGTTCCGATCCTTCAACAATTCACCCGTCTGTATAATTCCCCTCTCATTACAGATAATAACATCGAAATCTGTAAACAAAGGAGACTTATTCATATATGAAAGCAACCGGAATTGTACGCCGCATCGACGACCTCGGTCGGGTTGTCATCCCCAAGGAGATACGCCGCACCATGCGCATACGTGAGGGCGACACTCTGGAAATATACACCGATAATGACGGTGAGGTCATTTTTAAGAAGTATTCCCCAATCGGTGAGCTTTCACCATATTCTGCCCAGTACGCCGAGGTCATGTGCAAAAATGCCGGATTTCCCGCCCTTATCTGTGACCGTGACCATATCGTTGCGGCAGCCGGCGTTTCCAAAAAGGAATATCTTGGTCGGCGGGTGTCCCATGATCTTGAGGAGCTGATGGAAAACCGCCGCTCCTTTACTGTGCGTCCCGGCGAAAATCTTGAGTTATTCCCGGTGGAGGGACTGGAGCGCAGAGCAGTGGTGTGCTTCCCGGTAATTGCTTCGGGTGACGTGAACGGCGCGGTTCTTCTGCTGGAAAGCGATGCCGGACAGCCGCCCAGAGACACCGAGATCAAGCTGGCTCAGGTCGCTGCCGGATTCCTCGGAAAACAGATGGAAGAATAATCCACAAAAAACGCCGGTGCGAAAGCCAGAATGGCTCGCATCGGCGTTGTCTTTTTTGTCGTGAATAATCAGTCGGTCAGCGGGCTATAATTCAATCCGCTGAATTCGGCATAGCTCTGTGCCGAAGATCCTTCCTTGCCGCACACTGTAATGGACGGATAGTTTTCCCAGCCCTCAGCCGTCTCATAACGGATACACTCGATATCAAGCTCGGTGGACTCTCCGAAAACGGTGATCGTTCGCAGGGCGTTGAATTCGACAAAGGAGTCCATTCCCACGGCAGTTATCTCCTCACCTATTTCTATGGCAATAACCTCTGCACGATAGTCGTACCACAAAGGCTGCTCAACGGTTGTTCCCGCCTCGGTATAGGTGGCTTTCTGACCCACAAGCTCGCCGCTGCCCGAAAATTTCAGCGTACCGTCCGCATGATAGGACCATGTGGTTCCGTGCACCTCGTCTGTGCCGCTGTCCAGTTTTCTGGAGCCGCAGAACATTACCGACATGGTCATTACTGCCAGAAGTATACTCGCAGCTGCCGCCAGAGCCACACGCTTGTTGCCCATGCACCAGTCGTACAGCCTCCAGAAGCCGTCGCGCACATTTTCTATAATCCGGTTCATTTGCTCCCTCCTGATGCGTTTTTGAATAAATCTGCAATTCTCTGCGATATGCTGCGCATGTGTTCTGCAAAAAGCCGGCTAAAACACAGACCGTTCCGGACTGCAGTAGCCTGTCACAAAATCCATTAGTTCAAGCAATATGTCCTCGGTCTGCGGGTCACTGCTTTTCCTCAGTGTCTCCAGATTAAGAACCATGCTGCTCCTGTCCATCCCTGCGATTTTGAATTTTAATAAACACTCGCGGAGAAACAGTACATCCGTGCCTTCCTTTATTGCTGCACAAAGCACATCAGCAAAGGCCTCGTTTAATGTCATTCTGTCTTCTCCTGTTTACGTATGCCGTTATAGAATCATCATTATTTTATACGATTGAAGTTCAAATGGCAACCGCTTTTGCTGTTTTTTCGCATTATCTTCCGCATATGGTTTTCTTTGTCGTGTGCGTGCGTGAAAAATGACGGATTTACGGGCAAAATATCATTGATTTAACCCGACTCAGGCTATATAATATACTTTGTGTAATCACGTAACGGCGAGGGCGTTGTGCTATGAAAACCAAGATTTCCCAGATTATTCTTCTGTTGTCCACCGCTGTGCTGATGCTTGCCGTCAGCGCAGTATATATTCCCGCACAGATCGAACGGGCCGCTCTTGACCGGTTGCATCTTGGAGAGATTCTTGACCTGTCCGGCCCGCACGCCGTATGGCTGAACGACAGCATGGCTCTCTCGGTCGATTTTTCTCCCAAGGATAAATTCTGCCCTGTCAGCTGGCACAGCGAGGACGATTCCATTGTATCCATCAGTCGTGACGGTTCTGTGACCGGCAACCGTCCGGGCTCTGCCGCTGTTACCGCCACCGCTGACAACGGAACCAGCATTTCGGTCAATGTGGAAGTACTCAGCAAGCCGCTGCCTCCCGGTTCCGATCTGCCGGAGCTTTATCACGATATTCCCATCGTTGCCAACGGGACCACGCCGCTCGACGGCGAATACGTACCGGACAATCTGGTAAAGATACCTTCCTATCTCAAGGTCAACAAAAACGGTATGACCATGACCGCAGAGACACTTGAAGCTTACTCCCGTATGGCTCTTGATGCCGAAAGGGCTACCGGTCAGGCTCTCATGGTAATCAGCGGCTACCGCAGCTATGCCACCCAGAAGCGCCTGTACGACGAGGATGTTGCCACTTTCATGTCCCGCGGCTACAGCCGTGCAAAGGCCGAAGAGCTGACCGAACGCTCCACCAACAAGCCCGGACATTCCGAGCACCAGCTTGGCAACTCGCTTGACATCGGCACCGGACCTTCGCTCCAGTACGATTTCGTCTATACTCCCGCAGGACGATGGGTCACGGCCCACGCTCATGAGTACGGCTTCATCCTGCGCTATCCTGCCGACAAAACCGAGATAACCACCATCGACTACGAAGCATGGCATTTCCGCTATGTAGGCGTGGAGCATGCCACTTATATATATGAGCACGATCTGTGCCTTGAGGAATATATCACGCTACTCAGGAAAGCTGCCGACGAGGCAGACGCTTACGCCGACTCCATTTCCGCAAGTGAGCATCTGGCTCAGTCCGCTATTGGCTGATTAATCTCCGTAAATTGTAGAATCAACCGCTTATTATACAGCGAGTAATCGCCTTTGAAAGGAATATATACGACATGGACATGAAAAAGACCATTCACGAAATCATACTCAACGCACTGGGACAGGCTCTGAGCGAAGGCGAACTGCCCGCAGAGCCCATTCCCGCATTTGTCGTTGAGCAGCCGGGCGATCCCGTTCACGGTGACTTTGCCTGCAATGCCGCCATGGCTTCTGCGCGTGCATTCAAAAAGGCTCCCAGAGCCATTGCTGAGATTATCGTGAAGAATATCGTTCTTGACGGCACCGGCCTTGAGCGCGTGGAGATCGCCGGTCCCGGCTTTATCAACTTCTATGCCGGCCCCTCCTATTTTGCCGGCGTGCTCAATGAGGTGGAGCAGCAGGGCGAAAAATACGGCTGCTCAGACGCAGGCAAGAGCAAGCGCGTTCTGCTTGAGTATGTTTCCGCCAATCCCACCGGCCCCATGCATCTGGGCAACGCCCGCGGCGGCGCTCTGGGCGACAGCCTTGCTTCCATTATGAAGGCTGCAGGCTACTATGTAGAGCGCGAGTTCTATGTCAACGACGCAGGCAATCAGATAGAAAAATTCGGTCTGTCCCTCGACATCCGTTATCAGCAGCTTATCAAAGGCGAGGATGCAGTGGAGATGCCTGAGGATTCCTATCATGGCGAGGATATCATCGAGCGCGCAGAGGCCTTCCGCGCCAAGTACGGCGATGAATGGCTGGACAAGCCCGAAAAGGAACGCCGCGCCGAGCTGGTAAAATTCTCCCTTCCTCTGAACATTGAGCGCATGAAGCAGGATCTTGCCAAGTATCACATCGAATATGACAACTGGTTCTTTGAGAGCCTTCTGCACAACGAGGGTGAAGTCAAGGCGGTCATCGACAGCCTGACCGAGCGCGGCCTTACATACGAAAAGGACGGCGCTATCTGGTACAAGGCCACCGAGTTCGGCGGCGAGAAGGACGAGGTTCTGGTGCGCAACAACGGCATCCCCACCTACTTTGCCGCTGACATCGCCTACCACCGCAACAAGTTCCTCACCCGCGGCTTTGATATCTGCATCAACGTCTGGGGTGCCGACCACCACGGTCACGTCGCCCGTCTGCGCGGCGCAATGGATGCCATCGGTCTGGATGGCTCCAAGCTGGAAATCGTTCTCATTCAGCTGGTCAACCTTATGTCCGGCGGTGAGCGCGTGCGCATGAGCAAGCGTACCGGCAAGGCAATCCAGCTTGCCGACCTGCTGGACGAGGTTCTCGTGGATGCTGCCCGTTTCTTCTTCGCTCAGCGTGAGTCCACCTCCAAGATGGACTTTGACCTTGAGCTGGCTGTTCAGCAAAACTCTCAGAATCCGGTGTACTATGTCCAGTATGCCCATGCCCGCATCTGCTCCATCTTCCGCAAGTTTGAGGAGAACGGCGGCAAGTTCACTCCTGCCGGACTCAAGGCTCTTGAACGTCTTGGCGAGCCCACCGAGCTGGAGCTCATCCGTCATATCGCATCCTTCCCGGAGGAGATTGCCTGCTCTGCAGCAGAGCGCGAGCCTGCCCGCATCGTGCGCTACACCACCGAGCTTGCCTCCAAGTTCCACAAGGCATATAACGCCTGCCGTATCATCAGCGACGACGAAGAACTCACTCAGGCTCGTCTGACCATGTGCGACTGCACCCGCAAGGTTATCGCCAACGCCCTTGCCATGATGCAGATCAGCGCACCTGAGCGCATGGAGGAGTCGGAGGCATAATTTATCCACCTAAAACAAACGGGCGCTCCGAACCGTCGGAAGCGCCCGTTTCGAGTATTATTTACATCATATATTACTGATCGTATTGCCATTTTGCCTTTGGGAAGTGATTTTCATGCAATGGAAATGCCGCAAAACGCTCCTTGATCTTCGTCCTCCGTTTATGCTCGCCGCTGTTATGGGTATTCTCAATGTCACTCCCGATTCCTTTTCCGATGGCGGACTTCATTCGGATGCCGATGCCGCTGTCGCCCGATATCTTGAGCTGGCGGAGCAGGGCTGCGGAATAGTGGATATCGGCGGGCAGTCCACCCGTCCGGGGCACACAGCGATTTGCGCCTCCGAAGAGTGGGAACGCATCTCCCCTGTTCTGACAAGGCTTTCCTCTTTACGGAGTTTTCACCCCAACCTGCCGCTCGTTTCCGTGGACACCTATTATCCTATGGTCGCCGAAATGGCACTGGACGCAGGTGCAGACATCATCAATGACGTGACCGGACTCTGCGACCCCAGCATGCGGGAGGTTATCGCCCGATACGGAGCCGGCTGCGTACTGATGCACTGTGAGGATATCTCTGTCCGAAATGACCCTGTCTCAGCTGTACGTGACTTTTTCTCCTTCCGCGCCGAAGAATGCATTCGCTCAGGCATTGCTCCGGAGTGCATCTGCCTTGACTGCGGCATCGGCTTCGGCAAGACCAGAGAGCAGGAGGTAATTCTGCTGGAGCGTATGAGTGAGTGCCGGGTAAATAATCTGCCGCTGCTGGCTGCAGCGTCCCGCAAACGCGTCATAGCTTACCTTATGGGCACAGAAGCACCTCCGCACCAAAGGGACGAAGCCACCCACCGCGTCCATTTCACAGCAGTATGCTCCGGTGCGAACATTGTGCGTGTGCATGACGCAAAAGGAGCCTGCCGTTCCCTGTCTGTAAAGGTATAAAAATCAGCCCCGAACCGACGGTATCGCGTCCGGTTCAGGGCTGTCTGAGCTTACTGGCTTTCAGTGTCAGAAATATAACCGAGTTCCTTCAGGCATTGTACGCAGTTATTTTCCAGCATACGCACATCTTCGGTAACGAAAATCCTGTCCGAGTCGTCTTCATGGTATATCCTCGTAAGACGACCGGGCTCAAGGATGAGCCACCAGCGGTAGTACCGGTCTTCGTACTGCCGGTCATAGCTGTCAAAGCATGGAAACAGCTCAGCCAGACTTACCACCCTGCGCCCATAGCAGTCGCGGCGCGTACCGTCGGCGCACTTCTCTGCGGTGAGCTGTTCCGTGGAAGCATAGCTTCTGCCGGCAGCTTCAAATGATTCCGGAAACCGAAAGCTTGCCGTGCTCTCCTGCGGCAGCCTGATATGCACCGGCATTCCATCGTCGTTTTTTTCCTTGCTTTCCCACTGAAGCATTCGTGAGCGCCGGCTGCACAGACGAAGGCTTATCATCTCACCTGCACCCGCATCGACAAGCAGCATATCGTCGTCGGCAACAGCATCATCGACTTCCAGCGCTTCGTCCCTCCGGATCGGCTCGACATGCTGAATTTCGCTTGGGACCGCCGTTTTCATTTCGTCGGTCTCTTTCTTCAGGGCGTACATTCTTGCCTGTTTGCTCTTCCGCCTGACCGCAGCCCAGATGCCCCACGCAAGAATTATCAGAAACAATATCAGTCCGTATTCCATAATATCACCCTCTCTTTGCGTTAATTCTATCAAAACAGAAAAAGGAAGTAAAGCCCGACACAGAGGGCCTCGCATGGTATATCCGGAACAACTGTCGCCCATCCGGCGGTTTTCCGCGCATTTTGTTGCAGAAATTTCCTTTTTTGTTTACCTCATGTCAATATTCTCCCGGACTGAACGCGGTATTATTACTCATATAAGATTCGTTTGGAGGGCTGCGGATGGAAAGACTGAAACGGCTGTGTGTGCTCCTGACCGTATGCCTGTTTTTTCTTGGCGCAGCTACATTGTGCATTCGCAGAATTTACTATTGCGAGGCTTTCCCCTACTATCCCACAGACTGCTCATACACACCGGAACGTGTCCGCACACTCTTTGCCGAAGAAAGGGAAATCTTTGACCGCCTTGCCCGCATTATGCTGGCAAACGATGACGCCTACGAAAACGGTCATCCGGAATACGAGACCACCTTTCAGATGCTCGGCTCCACTTACGGTAAGTATGCAAAATACTTCTCCGAAGGGGAAGTCGTGCACATCAAGGACTTTTTCAGCGACTTCAGACCATACTCCATATACCGCCGCTACGACTATGCGGGCTTTGTTTTTATCTGTCAGAACGGAGAAACAGAGCCATACAGTGTTTCTCTGCTCTATTCTTTGACCGACACACATCTCCGCCCTTTCAAAGAGCGCGAGGCTCTGGGCGACGGCTGGTATTATATCCAGCGATGATTATACAGGGAGGAACCATGGATATTATTATACGGGAATGCAGGATCGAAGACGCAGAAGCCATCAGACAGCTCAACCTTACCTGCATGGGCTATGACTATCCGCTCAGCGACACAGAGCGGCAGCTGAAGAAGAGCCTGTCCGATCCTGCACACCGCATATTCGTGGCCACTGCAGACGGCACTGTGGTCGGCTACGTTCACGCAAGCGACTACGATCTGCTCTATGCTCCGCCCATGAAAAACATTCTGGGTATTGCCGTCAGCAATGCCTTCACCCGCAGGGGTATCGGCACCGCTCTGCTTCAGCAGGTCGAGCAGTGGGCAGCTTCCTCCGGTGCAGGAGGTGTGAGGCTGGTTTCCGGTGCGTCAAGAACCGGCGCACATGAGTTTTACCGCTCTCTTGGTTACGACGGAGGAAAGCAGCAGCTCAATTTTAAAAAGCTGCTGTCATAGCTCTGTTCTTGCCTCACTGACGGCTGTGTGCGAATTTATTTCACGGTTACGTTATTTCCCGATTATCTATGCTATCATTACGTTGCATTCTTAATTGGAAAGACGTGATGATGTATTCATGCTCAGCTCAAAGCGTGGCAGCTTATCCTGCTGCTCATGCTTTTCCCTCCTGTGGGCGCATATTTCACTTTCGTGCGCCGCGATCTGCACCCGTGGGCAAAAATCTCCGCGCTGATATATTGCATGCTGGTGTTTGTATTTCTTATGATGCTGCGCCGTCCCGTCGGGCAGGTCATGATCGATGCGGTTCCGATAACCTGACAGATTGACAACTTCGGACACTTTAAACTATAATAGTACATATCATTCTTCCGGCAGGAATTTCGCCGGAATCTGCTGTCACCCTTCCCCATTCACACACCAGAAAGGTCGATAAATATCTCTAACACCATCAACGTCACCCGTTCCTCCATGCCCTCCTTTGAGGAATACTGCGAGGAAATCAAAGAACTGTGGGACAGCCACTGGCTCACCAACGGCGGCGCAAAGCATAAACAGCTCGAAGCCGCGCTGAGGTCATATCTCAACACGCCTAATGTCACTCTGTTCGCCAACGGGCATCTGGCGCTGGAATACATTATTGCCGCGATGGATTTTCCCGAAGGCGGAGAGGTAATCACCACTCCCTTCACCTTTGCCTCCACCACTCATGCCATCGTGCGCAGCGGACTGACTCCTGTGTTCTGCGACATAAACGACGAGGATTTCACCATTGACACAAGCCGGATCGAGGCACTGATAACCGACAGAACATGCGCCATACTTCCTGTGCATGTGTACGGAAATCTTTGCGATGTCGATACCATACAGCAGATAGCCGACAACTACGGGCTCAAGGTCATCTACGACGCGGCACATGCCTTCGGCGTTACCCGCAGCGGCGTCAGTGCGGCCTGCTTCGGCGACGCTTCCATGTTCAGCTTTCACGCAACCAAGGTTTTCAATACGGTTGAAGGCGGAGCGGTGTGCTATTCTGACCCTGCCCTGTCCTCCCTGCTTGACAGCCTGAAGAATTTCGGCATAAATTCCTCCGGTACAATCGTTCACGCCGGCGGCAACGGAAAAATGAGCGAATTTCACGCCTCCATGGGGTTGTGCAACCTGCGTCATGTGGACGCTGAAATCGCCAGAAGAAAGGCCGTGACTGAGCACTATCGGGCAAGGTTGTCCGGTGTCCCCGGAATCCGGCTGCCCCGTGAGCAGTCCGGCGTCAAGTCAAATTATTCCTATTTCCCCGTGATTTTTGACGGTTACACCTGCTCGCGTGACGAAGTGCATGAAACGCTGCTTGCGCACGGGATCATGTCCAGAAAGTACTTCTCTCCGCTTACCAGCAGCTTTGAATGCTACAGCAAACTGTCTGATTCCGGAGCCGAAAAAACTCCTGTCGCTCAGCATATAAGCCGTTGTGTGCTGACTCTTCCTCTCTACGCCGGTCTTTCCGTTGCCGATGTGGACAGGATCTGCGATATTATTCTCGGAAAAGCAGAATAACCTCCTGCTCCATACTGTACAGGAGCTCATTTTGTGCTGTATGGACTACCGTAATTCACCCGCTGTTTGCTGTCGGCGTATTTTTCTGCCGAAAACGAAAAATAACACTTGACATCTGCCGTATTGCGTGCTATTATATTTAAGCATTCAGCGCATGGACGCTTAGCTCAGCTGGTAGAGCAACTGCTTGACGTGCAGTAGGTCAGCGGTTCGATTCCGTTAGCGTCCACCACAACAAGCAAATCCGAACCTGATGCCGATTGGCGATGGGTTCGGATTTGTTGTTTATGTTGTTTATATTGAGTTGGAATAAAGACTAAGGCACAACATAAGCACCGCTGTGGAATTAACCTCAGCGGTGCTTTGTTATTTAGTACGACAAATTGGAATTTGTTATACTCTCTATTCTGCAATATAACGTGCTAGTTCAAGGGCTATATCAAAATGCCCCGAATCATGTTGTGTGTGCTTAACTTGATTTTTCTTCATTCTTTCATCCCACTTAGGTGCCTCTAACAAATCACCACAAGTAAAAAAGAAATAGGCATTAAGTTTTCTAAAATCACACATAGCTTGAACGCTTGCACATTCCATTTCGACAGAAATGCAACCGTCATTTTTACGTTTTTCAAAATTTGCTCTAGTTTCTCTATGCACGGCGTCTGTTGTCCAAGTTTTTCCTTTCACATAAGGTAAGCCAACTGTTTCCATAAACTTTGCCACAACATCCGCATTTTTAATTTCAATATAATCCGAAGCAGGTGCATAATGATACGATGTTCCCTCATCACGATAAGCCTCTGTAGGCACCATAATCTTTCCACGTGCGATCTCTTTATTTAAACATCCCGAACCGCCAAAAATAACATATTTATCTGTGTTAATAATTAACATCGTATCTTCTATATCTGCCACACATGCAGATGCTCCAACATAAGACATATATACAGCAAAATATCTATTCTCGTATTCAAATCCATACACAGGGTTTGCGCCATTAGAGGAGAATAAATCTCCGATTTTATTGCACTCAAAATTCTCTAAAGCATATTTCAAAATCACATGAGAAAAAGTAAGAATACAAGCATCCACTTTGATCGCGTTTTCGTTGTGGCTAACCTTAATAATCTCTTCCGATAAGTTTTCAAAAGTATCTGTTATCATTTCTCAACACCTCCAAACACACAAATTCTTATTTGTCATTCTAATCTTTTTGCATCGAATTATACCATACCTATAGACAGCAATCAACAGAATCATACTGATTAATCCATTTCAACCTTCACTTCGCTGGTTAGGTGGACGGCAATTGCTGATTAAGGATACCCATCGGTAAAATTAACCCACTCCCAGCGAAGAATAACCCACTTGTCATTCCGTCCACATAACCCGCTCAGACACAAGGGATATCAACGGTTCGGATATCGCTTGTTTCGCTCCACCACAAAACAGGTCCGGTTTGATAGATTTGGGTATGTTTTTACACGTAAGCTTTCCCTTTGCTTCCACGCCGCACGTTATGTTTTTGAATTACTAACGGCATAAAACGCGATCATCAAGCCATTCGCTGTTTATGGTAAAGACAAAAGCCCATTGGTCTGCTATACTTTTCTGCGAGGTGATACATATGGATCTTGTACAGATTGGAAGTTTCCTTGCGCAGCTGCGAAAGGAAAGAGGACTTACTCAGGAGCAGCTGGGGCAGCAGCTCGGCGTCACGAACAAAACAATTTCCCGCTGGGAGACCGGCACTTATCTTCCTCCGGCCGAGATGCTGCTGGCATTGAGCGAACAGTATTCGATTACCATTAATGAGCTGCTGTCCGCCAAACGACTGGCAGCTGAAGAATATCAGCAGGAAGCGGAAAAAAACATTCTTGAGATATCCCGGCACAGTGCTTTTTCCCTGAAGGAAGGAATTGATTTCTTCACAGGTAAATGGAAAAAAGAACATGTGTTTGAGTCGGTAGTAGTTTTTCTGATGCTTCTGGCGCTTATCGCTGCCGGATTTATTCTTGACAACGGTCTTCAGCTGGTCGGGATTATCGGCTGCGTTATCTGGACATTGGTACAGCGAAACCGCATGCTGGCATATGTTGAACGTCACGCCTACGGACACAATTCAACCGACGACTGACCCGCGCTGCATATTCTGAATTTTCTGTGTTAGTTTGTATTCAAAAAAAGCCGACCCTATGTGTGGTCGGCTTTTTTGTACCCGTATCTGCCGGCAACATTTCCCTTCCCGCTCACTATGTAATGTGTTTTTTCTGTGAAGCATCGCCTTGTTGTTTTCACATCATTTTTATCGTGTTATAATGACCTCAGAATCCACATGAACAACTTGCATAATGAAAGGTTGTGCTGCTATGCCTCCCGGAATGGGTCGTGCCTTCGGGCCACGCGGATTTCTCACCGACGAAGAAAAAGCAAATATGCCCAAGGTCACCAAGGACCTTCTGCTTCGAATTCTCGGATATCTTAAGCCTTACTGGCTGCAGTTTGTGTTTGTATTTGTTGCGATCCTGCTGTCGGCAGGCATCGGACTGCTTCCCTCCATAATCACCGGACGGGTAGTTGACGAAGCTCTCATCGGCACCGATCTCAGGCTGCTTATCCAGCTGCTGCTCATGGCCTTTGCCACACTGGTCGTCTCTCAGGTCATAGGTGTTCTTGAAAATTACATCAATGCGTGGATATCGCAGCGTATCATCTTCGACATGAAGAACCAGATGTACGATCATCTTCAGCGTATGCCCCACTCCTTCTTTACCTCGGAAAAACAGGGCGACATCATCACCCGCATGAACACCGACATCAGCGGCGTCAGCTCGGTCATTTCCGGAACTCTGGCAAGTATTGTAAGCAACATCGCCACCGTTATCACCACTCTGGTTGCACTCTTCTCCATGAGCTGGAAGCTTGCCATCGTGGGCATTGTGGTCATTCCCCTGCTCATTCTCCCCACAAAGCAGGTCGGTCGTACCCGCTGGAAGCTGCTGACCGAAAGTCAGGCCAAGAACGACGAAATGAACCAGCTCATTAACGAGACACTGAGCGTAAGCGGCTCTCTGCTGGTCAAGCTCTTCACCCGCGAGAAAAAGGAGTACGAGCGGTTTGTCAACGTCAACGAGGAAGTAACTCAGCTGGCGCTCAAGGAGCAGCGCAGCGGCAAGTGGTTTCAGGTCATCATGGGCATGTTCACCCAGCTGGGTCCGCTGCTCATTTACTTTGCCGGCGGCTTTCTCATTATCACCAGAGGTGATCCTACTCTTACCGTCGGTGTAATTACGGCCACAGTTGCTCTCATTAACCGGCTTTACCGCCCGGTGCAGTCCCTGCTGAACATTCAGGTGGACTTCACCCGTTCGCTGGCTCTGTTCACCCGTATATTCGACTACTTCGACAAAGAGAACACCATAGTATCCAAGGAAAACGGTGCTCGCAAGGAAGTGGCAAAGGCCGACATAGATTTCGACCACGTGAGTTTCTCCTATCTTCCCGATGTTCCTCTGCTGACCGACATTGACTTTACCGTTCCCGGAGGAAAGATGTATGCTATAGTCGGTCCCTCCGGTTCGGGTAAGTCCACGGTGGTCAATCTTATTCCCAGACTGTACGACGTCTGCGGCGGCAGGGTCACCGTGGGCGGTGTTGACGTGCGCGACTACGACCTTACGTATCTGCGACAGAGTATAGGTGTAGTCACTCAGGACACATACCTTTTCAACGGCACAATCCGCGAAAACCTCCTTTACGCCAGGGATGATGCCACTCAGGAGGAAATTGAGGACGCATGCCGCACGGCAAGCATCCATGATTTCATCGTCTCTCAGCCCGACGGCTATGACACCATGGTCGGCAACCGTGGACTTAAGCTGTCCGGCGGCGAAAAGCAGCGTCTTTCTCTGGCGCGTGTTATTCTCAAGAATCCGGATATTCTTATTCTTGACGAAGCCACATCTGCCCTTGACTCCATATCAGAAAACGCCATCCAGGACGCCCTTGAGGTGCTTATGGAGGGACGCACCAGCATTGTTATTGCCCATCGCCTTTCCACCATACTCAAGGCCGACCGCATATTGGTGGTCAAGGACGGCGTAATTGCCGAGCAGGGCACTCATGACGAACTGCTGGCTGCCGACGGTACATATCGCGATCTTTATGAGACCCAGTTCCGCAAGATCCTCGAATATGAATCGGAGGCAAAATGATCAACCTTTATGTTGCAATTGGAGGCAGAAAGTATGCACAAGGAAACTACGGGAACTGTTGTTTCAGCCGCCAGACAGTGGTGGCTGAAAATAAACACCAAACCAGCAAGACTTCACGCTTTGGATGGGGCAATATTCCCCTATGTCATAAAAGTCCGATATACTGTTGAGGGAAAAGAATATACCTGCAGAAAGTGGATTCCCGCAGGCGACCTTGTTCCAGACAACGACTCTGCAGTCACCGTTTCTTATCGTAAAGACAAACCCTCAAAAGCAACAGTAATAATCTGATTGCAATGCGCAAAACAGCCCAGAACCG
>JAZUOR010000089.1:0-2743 GCA_045604745.1 Acutalibacteraceae bacterium
GCCAAGAATAGCTGGCTGACCGGTACCGCTGCATGGACCTTCGTCAACATCAGCCAGTACATTCTGGGCATCCAGCCCGACTTTGACGGTCTGCGCGTCAACCCCTGCATCCCCTCTGATCTCAAGAGCTACACTGTCCGCCGTAAGTATCGCGGCTGCCAGTATGAGATCAAGGTCACCAACAACGGCGGCAAGGAGCCCAAGGTCAAGGTCAACGGAGAAGCCATCGAAGGCAATCTGCTGCCCGTCTGCACCGAAGCTACCTGCAAGGTCGAGGTTGAACTCTAATCTTTACTCCAAACACACGCGAGCCGCAGGCATTGTGCCTGCGGCTCGCTCTTTTATTTATTAATTATACCCGCGTTATCAATTATTCCCGCATGGCAGCTATTCCATGAAGAATGCTGCTGATCGCGAGAAACACACATCCTCCTGTAAAAAATGAGCCAACCCATCCTTTCCACCCTCCTATCAGCAGACCTCCCACGAAAAATATCATCACTCCCAGAAACAGCGCTGCGCCGTCCATTATCCCCGCCGCAGCCTGATTGAATCTCCCGGATTTATCTGCTTCTTCTCTGTTAGCTGCCTGCGGTTCAGTTTCCTGACAACCCGTCCGGCCGTTCTCAGCAAAGTCGTTCAGTGTGATGCCAAACACCTCTGCCAGTTTGCACAACCCTGTGAAGTCAGGCTCGTTGACGCCTCTCTCCCAGTTTGACACAGTCTGACGAGTAACGTTCATCCTTTCTGCAAGCTGTTCCTGAGTCATGCCTGCCTGCTGTCGGTAGTAATTTATTTTATTTCCAAGGCTCATTCTTTTCTTCCTCCTGCTTATTCTGCAAATATGGTAGCCGAAAACCTGCGCAATTGCAAGCAAGATACGCTTGCCCCTGCCATTTACGCAAAAAATCAAGCCGGACAGCATTAGTCACTGCGCTGTCCGGCTTAAAATCATGCATATTAATCGATCCAGAGGTCTGCTGCGGCTTCTGCAAAATCACCGCATACTGTGTACACTCTGTTTTTCAGCCTCGGTTCATTCGCGCCGTTGGTTATAAGCACAAGGCCATTTCCCGTGTCCGGATTGAAGCACAGCAGAGAGTACACACCCATAAGGTTGCCGTTATGATAATACAGATTCTCGCCATTGTACATATTCTCGCCGTATCTGAGAATCAGGCACTGCTGGTAATCCTCCACCTTGAAGTATGGCGTGAGCATCTGTTTGACCGATTCCTGCGACAGGTAATACATGTTTTCATAGCTGCCGCCATTCATGAGTATACATACCATTCGCGCAAGATCTTTGGCACTAATAATCATGCCGCCGGCATACAAAGTGTAATCGTCAGCAGGGCCGCCATTGTATGTAATGTTCAGCAGATCATCCACTGTCATCGTAGTTGTGCCTTCATTATATGTAGGTGAAATCAAGCTGGTCTGTCTTATATTCTTTGCATGAAAGGAAGCGTCAATGCCCATCGGAGCAAAGAAATACTCTCTGACGTATCTGTCGAAATTACATCCTGCTGCGTTGCCTGCGATAGCACCTGCCGCGCAGATCGCAGAGTTATTGTAATCATATGCCTCCATGCTTCCCGGAGGAACAGTCATGTAGGATGTGTATTGATTGAGATTACTCTGCAGGGCTGAAGTGGCCCTCTTTTTATAGCCAAAATCCTCCATGGATGACGTATGAGTCATAATATGGCGGAAGGTAATCGGGTTTCCCTTGTGACTGGGGTTGACGATCTCTGAAGTCCAGTAATTGCTGATATCTGTGTCAATATCAATCGTTCCCATATCATGCATGGACATGATTCCCATGCCAACGATCAGTTTGGACACCGATGCGGCTCTTAGCTTGGTATCAGAGCTCATTGGAGTTTTATTTCCCCGGTGACCATAGCCATATTCATATGTGTGGCTTACTTTTCCGTCTGTAATAACAGCAAGCTGCACGCCGATGCAGTCGTGTTTTTTTGCGATGGCATCAAGCTTTTTTGCAATTTCCGAACCGCTCAGACTTGCAGGCGTTCCGGCCTCCTCATTATCATCATATATTACCGGCTCTCCCTGTGGTGTCAATGCACTTTCAGCCAGCCAGCCAAGTATTGTTCCGTATCTGACACGGCATGCACCAGCGCTTTTCTGACAAATGATGACCCTGTCCCCGCCGGAAACGCTTGCATTCATAGGCTGAGTCAGAAATTCATCATTATATAATACAGAATCATTGATTGCTTCTGCCATCTGCCAACCATAAGTCCGGTCTGCAGAGGCAATATTCTGTGTTGCATCTGTTTGAGAAGTCGGAGCAGAACTTGCAGACGCTGCGAACGTATAAGGTGCTGATTCATAAATTTCTTTGTCATCCGTCAGTTCCACATCAGCTGCCGTCTGTTTACTGATTCCGATCAAGCCATTAACAACCAGCAATAATACTATTGCCGCCAACAATATATATGCTTTTTTTCCCATCTTCACACCTCTTTGCGGTATCTGTAAATGCAAAAAAGCGCTCGCATTTAGCGAACGCTTTCTTTCAGTGCCCTGAAAACCGAACAGCAATTGAAAGTGAGATAAGCGAAACAACAAGGTCAAGCCCTCGACCTATTAGTACTGCCAAGCTGAACGCGTCACCGCGCTTACACCTGCAGCCTATCAACCTCATAGTCTATAAGGGGTCTTACTAGCTTATGCTATGGGAAATCTTATCTTGGAGCCGGCTTCACGCTTAGAT
>JAZUOR010000090.1:0-10088 GCA_045604745.1 Acutalibacteraceae bacterium
GCGTTCGCCCTGTTTCTGGATAGAGTATGACGAAGGAGCAGACATGTTCCACTTTACCAGTCTCGGCTACGGCACCGGCGTTGGCATGAGTCAGACCGGCGCCAACGAATACGCCAAGCTCGGTCACAACTATGTCTGGATACTCCAGCACTTCTATCCCGGAGTCACTCTTAAGGCAAACTGACCGGATCATTGTAAAAAACGGAGCCCGACCGCGTGGTCAGGCTCCGTTTTTCGCATCACTCAGGCATATTTTTGTCAAGTAGAAGAATGCCGCAAAATTTTGTGCACATTGTACACCAATTACCTTTTGTAATCGTGCAATATTACATAACAACGTGAATATTCACCCGGACATTTCACACTTTCCACCGGTTTTTCCACCTCAAAGGGCGGCATTTACTGCGTTTTTTGCCTTATTATGGGGAAAACTCAGAGTGTATATTGAGGCGTATATGCACTCGTACGCCCCTCTGTATGCATCGCAAAATTACAGCTTGGATTGTCATGGATGTCAATGGTATATTTTATTATTTCCGGCTAAAATCCTGTTTTTTTCACGCTAAATTATCCGTCCGGAAGTAATCCTCTCTGCCATTTCGAACTGTCCCCGGACAATCAGCGCCAGCGCCGCCAGCAGCACGAACCGGAACAGACTGTCGAAGCTAAAGATTTTTCCTCCGCCGCGAAATATCTCTGCCGCTACCGCAGCTGCACTCATTACCGACAAGGCAATCATCAGCATGCAGGTCACCGGAAGCATACTGCGCACCCACCCCAGCAGAGCAACCTCCGCCGCCGTGAGCGTCAGCAGCACAATAAACGCCATATTGAACCGGTACGCTCTGCCAAGATCACATTCCCGATGCAGGCTGGTATACATCCATTTTTCAAAAAAGCTCTTCTGCAGCTTCTTTATCCTTGTTTTGCTTATACGCCGTTCCCGCAGGCTGTCATTCACGCAGATGCGAAAACGCGCGTAGCAATACGCCGGCACGCAGAGCATGATCAGGTTTATCCAATGGAACGACCCCATGTTGTACGAAATCACCTGTTCTGTGTCCGGATGCAATAATACCAACGCAGCAAGAACAGTCAGCGGCACACCTGCGGTGAGGCATATCAGTCCAAGGCGCACTCGGCGTTTTCTTCCGTCCTCCGGGACTTCTTTGTCCTTTTCGCCTTTTTCAAAAAGCAATTCCATACACAGCAGCGCTGCACCCACCCCGGTCATCGCTGCACCAAGCCAGCCGAACATCCCGAAGCCGCAGTATTGGATATTGGTGCAGAAAAAGAGAAGCACCACCCACATCAGAAGCGGCAGCAGGACCGACAGCACCACCGTCACGGCTTGCCATAGTGGCTGTTTGTTTTTTCTCTTTCTCATCGGCTCAACGAAACGTCATTTGATGAATTCAAACATATCCACGTCAAACAGACCGTCACAGGTCAGCTTGAGCTGCGGAATGACCGGCAGAGCAAGAAAGGAGAGCAGCATGGACGGGTCGATGCCCTCACCGCATCCCAGTCCTGCAATTGCCTCCTCAAGTTTTGCATGCTGCTCCAGCGCATGCTTTGCGTCAAGGTCTGTCATCAGGCCGGCAATGGGAAGCGAAAACAGGCATGTGATCTTTCCTCCCTGAGCTACGGCGATGCCGCCGTCTTTGCCCAGAGCATTGACCGCCAGCGCCATGTCATCGGGATTGTCGCCGGCAGCGGTGATATTGTGGCTGTCGTGGGCAATGGTCTGGGCGATTGCCCCACCCTTTATGCCAAAGCCTGCCACATACGCCCTGCCGATTCTGCTGCTGACCCTGTGCCGTTCAATGACCGCGCACAGATTCAGACCCTCAGCGCTGTCTCTGTATTCCTTTGTGGTGACGAGGGAACCGGGCCGCACACCTATGACCGGCCGAGCAGCGTCAAAGGGCATGGTCAGCTGCTTTGCAGTAATCTTTCTGACATGGACGGTGCGGCGCACAGTCTTTTCGTTTTTTGCCGTTCCGGCAGTGGAAAACAGCACTTTTCCGTCCTTTGCAATCTGCTTTCCGTCCTTGAAGACCATCTTTACCTCGCCGCCGATATCGTCGCAGAGGATGAGATCGGCGCGCCATCCGGGAGCTACAGCACCTTTATCCTTAAGCCCGTAGCATTCTGCTGCGTTAACGGTGGCTATTGCAAGCGCATCAAAGGGATCCACCCCAAGCTCATGCACCGCACGGCGCACGCAGTTGTGGATGGTGCCCGCACGCATGATGTCGCTCAGATTGCGGTCATCGGTGCAGAAAAGAAGCCGGCGCTGCGTCCAGCGGTTTATTCCGCCGCTGAGCACATTCAGCTCACGTGCCTGAGAACCTTCTCTTATCTGAACGTACATTCCGGCACTTACCCGTTCGTGCAGCTCCTCCACCGTAAGGCATTCGTGGTCGGTACGTATACCCGCAGCCGCATATGCCTGAAGCCCGGAGCTGCTCAGTCCGGGAGCGTGACCGTCACATATATTTGCGCATCCGATTTTTTCAAGCACCTCGCTGTCACAGCTCAGCACACCGGGCATATTCATCATCTCGCCCAGTCCAAGGAATTTTCCGGACTGCATCAGCTTTTTTACGTCCTTTGCGCCCAGCTTTGCTCCGCTGCGCTCAAAGGGCGTCGCCGGCACGCAGGAAGGCACCATGAATTCAATATCCACCGGTGCACCCGATGCACTTGAGAGCATGAATTCTATCCCCTTAACGCCGCACACGTTGGCTATCTCATGCGGGTCGGCGATGACTGTAGTCACGCCCGTAGCTGCAACCGCAGCCGCATACTGAGCAGGGGTAAGCATGCTGGATTCAATGTGCACATGGCTCTCAATGTATCCCGGAGCCAGCACCATTCCGTCGGCGTCGATCACATTATCGCCGTCATAGCAGCCCAGACCGGCTATGCGTCCTGCGGTCACCGCCACATCGCACTGATGATATTTTCCGCCCAGAACATCTGCCACACGGCAGTTTTTTATTACAAGCTCCGGCTTTATTCTGCCGACAGCTGCGTCTATCAGTTTTTTCATGGCTGCAGCCTCCTTTTTTTGCTGTATTTTAGCATCCTTACACAACTAATATATCATAGCATTTATGCATTAGCAATCAATTTTCGTTCTTGCTCAACAGTAAATTTATCTGAAATCCGCATTTTTTCTTTACATTATACATTAACAGTGGTACAATTAGGTGGCGTGCTGCTGTGCATAGAGATTTTGCCAACCGGCACCGGAATAAATAAAAAGAATGAGGAAACTTAAATGTCCAAGACCACCAATGTAAAAATAAAGTGCCAGGAATGCGGTCAGGAAAACGAACTGCCCATCTGGCTGAGCATGAACGCTCAGGTTGACACCGACGCCTTTGCCCAGATGCTGTCCGGCACTCTCTTTACCTTTGAGTGCTGCGGCTGCGGCAAAAAGGGTCATCTCAACCATGACATGGTTTTCCACGATGTAGTTCATCGCGTTATTCTCCACTATGTTGTTTCTGAGCAGGCTGAGAAGATGGCTCAGGAGTCCATCAGGAAGATGCTGAGCGAAACCAGCGAAAAGGCTCTTCCCTCCGATTATACCATCCGCATCGTCAAGTCCCAGAATGCCCTGCGCGAAAAGGCTCTGCTGTTCCACCACGGTCTCGACGACCGCGTAATGGAAGTACTCAAGGGCATCAGCGTTTCCAATATCTTCAGGGATCATCCCGATGCCGACATCAAGGAAGTCCTCTTCCTGACCAACAGCGGCAAGTGGCATCTGCAGATGCTGGGTTCCAAGCCCATGAGCGCCGAGATCCCCATGGTTCGCTACGACGAGATCCGCCGCAAGATGGGCGAGTCCATCGAGGAAACTCCCATCAAGAACTACACCGTTGACGCTCTGTGGGCGCTGGACGTCGTCCGCGGCTATCAGGAAAAGCACGGCATCGTTCCTCAGGGCTGATCAGATATTGATCCGGTACTGATTCCAGACAAATAAGTCACTTGATAAATCCGGGCGGAGAGCTGCGCTTTCCGTCCGGATTTTTATCAGCCGACTTATCTTGAACCGGTACAACAGCATTACGTAAAAGCCCCGCCGCAGTGACATTCTGCGGCAGCGCTTTGAATACTGTCAGTCAACCTGTCACGGCATCATTCCCGCATCGGAAACCGGATATGACCGCGGCATTGGCTCAGTCCTCATTGTCAAAATATCTGCGCACAGCTTCGGCAGCAGCTTTGGTCATCCCCTTTACCGCCGCCAGCTCCTCCACAGTGGCCTGCTTTATGGCCGTGACGGTGCGGAAATGCTGCATGAGCGCCTTTGCACGGCTTTCGCCTATGCCGTCGATGCGGGTCAGGGTCAGTCCCTTGACCGATTTGCTTCTTGAGGCTCGGTGATAGGCTATGGCGTAGCGGTGCACCTCTTCCTGTATGGTGGACACAAGAGTGAATGCTGCGCGGTTGCCCGAAATTGCTATCTCTCCGCCGCCTGCGGCAATGGCACGGGTACGGTGCTTGTCGTCCTTGACCATGCCGAACACCGGAATGTCAAGGCCGCTGGCCCCAATGAGAGGCTTCACAGCGTTGACGTGTCCCTCGCCGCCGTCCAGCAGAATAAGCGACGGCAGACGACCGAAGCCTTCCTCGCCCTCATGGGCACGGTATTCCTGAATTCTTCGGCAGATGACCTCGCGCATGGAACCGTAGTCGTCCTGCCCCACGACCGTCTTTATCCTGAAGCGTCTGTAAGCGGATTTGAGCGGAAGACCATCCTCAAAAACCACCATTCCCGCCACGTTGTCCTCGCCGGCGGTGTTGGAGATATCATATGATTCAATGTATTCAGGCGGTCTTGGCAGTCCCAGCAGCCGTCCAAGCTCATCAAGGGCGGCGGTCTGCGCTCCCAGACGTCCTCTGGGGTTTGCAAGATGCTCTGCGGCATTCTGACGGCACATCCGAGTAAGATGTGCCTGCTCACCGCGCTGGGGAACGGTTATGGTCACCCGGCGTCCCGCCTTTTCAGTCAGCCACTGCTCCAGCAGCTGCTGATCCTCAGCCTCCACATCCAGCGCGATCCTTGGAGGAATGCGGTCACGGATGGTATAGAACTGGCGGATCATCTGTCTCAGAGCGTCTGCCGGAGATTCAATCTCTCCCAGCATGAAGGATTCGCTGTCAACCAGCCGCCCGCCAAGAAAACGAAACACAGCACAGCAGGCATCTCTGGCACTCTGGGACACGGCGAATACGTCCTGCTCCTCCACCTTTGCCATGACCACCTTCTGGCGCGCTCCGATGCCTTTTATGGCTGTGATGCGGTCACGCAGCTGAGCTGCCTTTTCAAACTCCAGATTCTCTGCACACTGCTCCATCTGGGAAGTCAGGGTGCGGATGCTCTGCTCGGTTCCTCCCTGCAGAAAATCTATTGCCTGCTCCACTGCCTCCCGGTACTCCTCCGGCGTTATCTTTCCTCTGCACGGCGCCATGCACTGCTTGATGTGGTAATTGAGGCAGGGTCGTCCCTTGCCTATCTCCTGCGGGAAGCGGCGCTTGCAGGTGGACAGGCGAAAAATACGGTTGGCTTCGTCCACAGAACCGTTGACCGTTGAGCTGCTGGTGTATGGCCCGATAAGTCGTGAGTCATCATCCGGCAGCTGCTTGACCACCGAAATGCGCGGATAATCCTCATTGGTGATGCGGATGTAGTGGTAGCCCTTGTCGTCCTTGAGCAGGATGTTGTAATGCGGAGAATGCAGCTTGATGAGGTTGCATTCCAGCACAAGTGCCTCGTATTCGGAATCGGTGACCACATAATCAAAATCGCACACCTTGCTGACCATGGAACGCACCTTGCCCGAATGGTTGTTCTGAGAGCCGAAATACTGGCTCACACGGTTTTTGAGCGCCTTGGCCTTGCCTATGTATATTATCCTGTTGGCGCTGTCTTTCATGATATAGACGCCCGGACGCAGAGGCAGCTTCATTGCCTTTGCCCGCAGACGGGGCAAGTCGCCCGGAATCAGCTTGGACATGACCGGCACTCCCTTCACAAAATATGATAGCTTATTATACCACGCCGGTCGATTAACCGCAACTGACACAAAAAACCGCAGAGAACCCCTTGGATCCTCTGCGGTTCTTAATTTTCAGCTTTGGATTCAGCCCGGCTCAGATCGGTCAATCCTCAAAGTCCTGACGGCGCAGCTCAACTGCGACACCAAGGATCTTCACAGGAATATCGGCGATTTCCTCGGTGGAATAGAAGTGGCTGTCATATGCCGGGTCAAGCGGCTTGATAATTTTGCCGTTGCGCTTTTTTGTGACCAGACAGAGTGTAGCCTCTGCACCGCCCACGCTGACCAGAGCAGCCTGCTCCTTTTTGGTCTTTATCTTGCGCTCAAAGATGATTATGTCGCCGTCAAAGTACCGGGGCGCAGCTCTGCCGCCCTTTACACGGTAGGCGAAATATTCTCTGCCTCCAACAAGCCATTCTTTGGGGATAAGCACGGTCTGAGACTCGTCCTGATCACCGGTGTCACGGTCGGTCAGCGAATTAAACAGCTTTACACAGTAGCCGGTCGCCTCTGCCCCCTGTACCGGAGCCTTCTCGAATTTTTCGTCGGTACGGCACATGATATAGTCAGGCGACACACCAAAAATCCGGCTCAGGCAGTAAATTGTGCTTGCAGACGGTTCATGGATGCCGTTCTCGTACTTCGAAATCATACCCTTGTTGGTGTTGGCACCGAACTCTCGGCTGAGACGGTCGGCAACATCACTCAACGACAAGCCGGCTTCCTTTCTGATCTCGTTGAGTCGGGCACCCACACGAGCCATTTCGGCTTTCTTTTCCGGGGTTTGCGGTTTTCTCATATTTTTTCACTCCATAATCCGGCATACGGTCCATGCAGATGCACAGCCGTGCCAATATGTAAACACCGACAGGAGTTTTCCCGTCAGATGCCATTTCCATAATTCAGGCGCATTCCGGACAACACACATGCAATGTTTCCAAATGCGCAATTTTATGCAAGGGAATTATACCATTGATTTGCAAAAAAGGAAAGTCCTTTTTTTAATTTTAATTACTTTTTGCAAAAAAAATTTTCTTTGCACAGCTGAAGCATTTTTTCCAGTGTCGTCAGCGCACGTAAGGCTGTCGCCGGGTCAACGCTGACCTGTATTCCGAACTCACCTTTCAGCGCACGTTCAAGGGTTTCAAGTCCGGTAAGCTTCATGTTGCTGCATATCAGCTTGCTCGGCGCAAGCTGATGGATTTTCCTGCCCGGACAGCGGCGGCGCAGAGCACTGCACACGCTCACCTCATCACCCACTATCACATCCTGTCCGGCAGACTCACAGAATTCCATTATTTCCACTGTGCTTCCGGACATGTCCGCTGCTTCGGTGACCTCGCGTTTAAGCGCACCGTTCACCGCCACCAGCGCCTCCGGCCATTTTGTGCGGCACAGGTTCACGTCCACAGCCTGAGCCCCGGTCATTGCCGGGCAGCTGCACGGCCACACCTCAATTTCCTTTTCCGGCAGACGGTCACTAAGCCACTGACCCAGATTGCTGTCGGTCAGCAGCAGCATTCTGCGCGCACCGGATGCCTCAAGCACATGCAGCGCATTGTTCTGCGTCACGCACAGATCACACTCTGCCATGAGTCTTGGGCCAAAGTGAACCGAGCACACCACGCAGGTTTCCGGATGTTCCTCTCTCCACGCACGCACCCGTCCGGGATATACCTGCCCGGACATGGGGCACTTTGCCTGAGGATGAGCAAGAATTATCTCCCGGTCCGGACAGAGCAGGCTTATGACCTCTGCAACATACCGAACACCGCACACAACAGCTCTGCGGTGATGGCTGCGGTGCAGAACTTCTGCCAGCTCCACGCAGTCGCCCGTTCCGTCGGCAACGTCGGCAAGATCTATATCCTGATAGCTGTGCACCAGCACCGCTGCTCCGGTTTCCTGTTTGAGTCTGATTATATCGCTTTTGAGTTCAGGGATATCTCTTACCGCCAAAGCAGCATCACCTCACATCCTGCGCGACGCTGCAGCATCGCCAGTCAGCGCCATAACCCCTTAATGATATCTCTATAATATATTATCATTTACCGCATGCAAATACAATCGAATTTGGAATTGTTGTAGTTTTTTGCGTAGCAACTTCACCAATCGCTCAAATTACCATCACAATCCGCATCGGGTACTTCCTGCAATGCGACACCAGGCTTCTACGAGACGACGGGTTGTTTATATGCCGCTGCAAAAAGACGCATTTTTACTCTTTGGATATTGTAAACCACTGATACATATGGTAAAATAACTATTCAGGAAACTGCGTAAGTATGCGCTTTGGCCGGAAACATATTCTTGAAGCAAGGAGACGGCGTCCACCGACGCCTGTGCGCAGCTATGAGAGAGACCATCTGCACCATACCTGTTAACGAGATTTTTGAACAGACCGGCGGCTGTCCCATCTGCCGCATGAGAGATACCATAGAAGAAAAGTACGTGGACTACATCACCGGTGCTGCCATGATGGAGCCGGATATTCGCGAAATAACCAATCAGACCGGCTTCTGCGAGCGCCATCATTTTCAGATCCTTGCCAAGACCGGTCAGCGCCTCCCTGTGTGTCTGACTCTCACCACACACCTGGCACAGATCGAAAAATATCTGCTCGGTTCGGCTGATGCAAAGGCGGTCAAGGGTATTGAAAAAATGGAAAAGAGCTGCTTTGTGTGTGACATGATAGAACGCAATCTTGCACGGGCTCTTGACACCCTCTACCGCACATACCGCGACGAGGCAGAATTCCGCGCTCTGTTTGCCTCGCAGGAACACATCTGCCTGCCGCACTACAAGCGCCTTATAGAAGAGGGCAAAAAGACTCTTGGCAAGCAGTACAAGGCATTCTGCGCCGAGGCCAACCGTCAGACCGCCGGCTACTGCCGCAGCCTGATAGGCGACCTTAACAATTTCGCCGATGCCTTTGACCACCGCAACGCCGGCAAGCCCATGCCGGAGGCCAGCCGCGATTCCCTTGAGCGTTCGGTGGAGTTTCTCACTTCCAGAAATCAGAAAAACCGGTAATAATTTTTATTATCTGCTACGAAAGGCAGTGCTTAATCAATGGGTATAATAATTGACGCACTTATTCTTTTCCTTCTGGCAACCTTTGTTGTCCGGAACTATAAACGCTCCCAGCTGCGCTGCGGAATCGAAACCGTGTGCTTTGTGCTGGCCGCCATTCTGGCTGTTCCACTGAGCATCATGCTTTCCAACATGGCATACGAAATGCTGTTCAGAAATGTTCTTGCCGAGAATGTCTCTGCCGTGGTCAACAGCGGCACTGCACTCGAAAGCACCGTGTCACGCTATCGCATGATAATGGACAAGCTGCCTTCCGTTGTGCGTAATGCCGCCGACAGCTATCAGATCAACTCCGATGCCACCATGACCGAGGTCGAGCGGCTGGTTCACAGCGGCTCCTTTGACGCACCGGAAAAGGTCGTCGATCTGATGGCACGTCCGGTCATCGAAGGCGTATTCCGCGGAACTCTCTGTGCCATCTTCTTTACCGGCCTGCAGTATCTCATCACTGCCATCGGTGCCATGGTTGAAAACGCCCTCTACACTCCGGAACGCGCCACCCAGAACACTGTACTGTGCGGCGTTTTCGGCTGCTTCAAGGGGCTCATTGTCATAACGGTCATTGCCACTGCTCTGCAGCTTATTCTGCCTGCTCTGCCTTCCATTCCCCTGCTCAACCCGGAGGCGCTTGGCAAGTCCTTCCTTTTCAAGCTGTTCTACCATCAGAACGTGCTGATGCTGTTCATAGGCAAGGGAATCTATCCGATGAGCTTCTGACGCAGTTCCCTCAATAAAGAGTCTTCAATGGTCGAAGGATAAAGAATCGTCTGCACTTCTATAAGCTTAGGATGCACCGGATAACCCCGTCAGATGCGGGTTTATTCTGCTGCCCCCCCCTTATCCGCCTTATAATACAGCCGCTGTAAGAAGGCTTCAGAAAACAAGAATTGAGAGGTAATCTGGCAATGAATG
>JAZUOR010000091.1:0-7104 GCA_045604745.1 Acutalibacteraceae bacterium
GCAGCAGACCACCGAAGAACTCAGAGGGCTGGTTCTGGGGATTCCAGGCATTGATGCCGTCGAGGTTCATGCCTTCGTACTGGGGGAAGTAGGAATACGGGCAGAGGTTGGAAGCCTTGTAGTTGGCGTCGTCAGCGTTCTTGCGCATCTCAGGAGTGCGATAGAAGAGGCCATTCTCGTCAACGAGGTAGTCCTGACCTTCGATACCCCAGAAGCGGAGAGTCAGAGCTTCCTGAGTGAGCAGGTCGTTGATGAACTGCATAGCGCCTTCGATGTCCTCACAGCTGGTGGTGATGGACAGACCGCCGGAAACGTCCAGAGCGGCAGCGCTGTGGTAGTGCTCTTCAATGCCTTCCTCGATAACGAGGCCCAGGGGAACGTAAGTGCAGTCATTCAGACCAGCGGTCTTGATGGCAGCCTCAGCGGTGTTGCCCCAGTTCCAATACTGGTCGTTGAAAGCAAGAACACGACCGGTGGAAACCTTGGAGATGTACTCGTCATAGGACTGGGTGAAGCTTTCGGGATCGATGATGCCCTTCTTGTACTCTTCGTTCAGCTTAGCGAAGTACTTCTTGGCAGTCTCAGTGGTGTTGTAGTCGGAAACCTTGTGAGTCTCGCGGTCAACGATGCAGCAACCATCGTTGGGATAACCATCCAGATAGAAAGGAGCGTTCTCCAGGCAGAAGTATCTCCAGTCCTCGCAGAGGATGGTGTAAGGAATGACGGAAGTGCCGTCAACGTGAGTCTTGTTCTCTTCTACTGCATAGTACTCTTCAATCAGATCGAAGAACTGATCGAGGGTCTTGATTTCGGGATAGCCAGCCCACTCAAGAACGCGGGTCTGAATCCAGAAAGCCTGATCGTTGTGAACGGTAGCAACTTCCTTGTCGTTGATGATACCGAACTGAGGAATAGCGTAGATGTGACCGTCTTCCTTGCGGCACATGTTCCACTCAGCCTCGGAGAGGTAATTCTTGATGTTGGGATAGTCGTCCCAATACTCATCGATGGCGATGAGAGCGCCGGCGTCAACCATCATCTGATATCCGTCGGAAGCCTCGATGAAGTCGGTGTACTCGCCGCCGGCGACCATAACGCCGATGGCCTCTTCAGCGGTCTGACCGGTCAGCCAGGTCTCCTTGACCTTAACGCCGGTGAGCTCTGCCAGAGCCTGCTGGACAACGTTGTCATCGTTGATCTCAGAGCCGGGCATTGCGATGAACATGTCGAATTCCTTGATCTCCTGAACTTCAGAACCGGAGACAGCGGGATCGACGGGGGTCTCTTCGGGCTTGCAGCCTACGAGACCGCCTGCGATGGTAGCAACAGCAAGTATTGCCGCCAGAGCGCGGAACAGATTTTTCTTCATTTTTCAAAAACCCCTTCTCAGTTTTTTAGCTTTCGGTTTTCCTCTCCCGAAATGCTGTCTAAATTTTACAGGCAATTCACAGATTTTTCAACCTCACAAAGTTTACTATGAACCCACACAAATTATTAATCATGCTTTATTTATCACATTTCTATCGATCGGGCAAAAAATCGACGTCAAAAGTTATGAACAAATTGTTAAGCGGCCATTCCGCAAACCGGCTTTCTCGCGCAATAAATGGCACAACAAAGCCATTCTTCGGCTTTCGCTCACTTTCCGACACGAAGCCCCGGTCGCCGCCGGCGCAACGCAAACGGGTCCGAAGGTGCAGAAGCACTCAGCGGACCCGTTTGAATTTTACATGGTATTTTCAGCGCAAATCTATAGTTTGACCCGCCTTTTCATCTTTTTAACCCTCTCCGCTGCCGGCCCTGTCCGAACCGGAACGGATAGTTTTTCTGAACTTTGCAGGAGTGTGCCCACGCTGTGCCACGAACTTGTTGACAAAGTAGTCCACACTCTGGTAGCCCACAGCGGAGGATATCTCATACACCTTCATATCGGTATTTGCCAGCAGCTCCACCGACTTATTGATGCGCACCATGTTCAGATAGTCTTTGAAAGACATGCCGTACTGCTTTTTGAACAACTGCCCCAGATAGGCACTGTTGATATAGAACCGCTCGCCCAGCTGCTTGAGGCTGATGTTGGTCATGTAGCGCTCGGCTATCTCGCGCTCGACCATGCTGAGTATGTTGCCCGCCGACTGAGATTCGATATTCTTCAGGTAGTCGGCATATTCACAGCAGAAGGCAGCAAAGTGAGCTGCACTGCCGCGCATGACGCCCTTGTCAAAGGCATTTTCTATTATATAGTTGACCGCCTCCTGCTGGTCAAGGTGGTCATCCCGTTCCACCGCCATGTTTATGAGCCGGAAGAGAATATGATTTATGTTCATCCCCATGACCCGGTAATCCATATTGAGTTCACCCATGCAGCGGTAAAGGTCATCCACAGACTTTTCGATATCCTGCCGCTGAGCGCGCTCAATCGCTCCCATCAGGTCGTCAATACGGCACTTGAAGCGGAAGTACGCCTCGCCGGACATTTCGCTCTGCACCTGCTCGTCGGCAATGCTCATCACGCCGTCGCCCTGGAAGTCCTGCATGAACTTGGCGATGTTTGCCGAGCGGTAGGATTCGGACAGCCGCTCCGGGCAATCCACCTCGCCGCCGACCTGCATAACAATGCCGCACTCCATTCCGGTCTCCGCCCTGTCAACCAGCCAGTCGAAGTATTCCTGCTCACTCATGCCCTGTTCCACAGCCATGTCAGCGCAGTAGATCAGTCCCACGTCGTAGCAGTTTTCCGACTTGTTCACGTCAAAAAGAGCATGTCCGCTGCGATCTCCCAGCAGGCCGCGGATATTTGCGTAAAGCATACGCTCCATGCTGCGCCGGTTTTCCTCCGACCGCTCAAGCAGTCCGGGGTCGGTCATGTCCAGCTCGATGTTTATGAAGCGCAGCTTATCCGACAGCTTCATATGCTCACGCACATAGTCGAGGTTAATACGGTCGTATTTTCCCATGAGCAGCGGCAGCAGATTGCTTTCCAGCACCGCCTCGTCACGCTTTCGGTCCTTGGCCTCATCAATGCATCTCTGCTCATACTGTGCAGAGATATTTCTCAGCAGCAGGAGAAGGTCGTCCTTGTTGATGGGCTTTATAATGTAATCAAGGCAGCCGTATTTCATGGCAGTCTGTGCGTAGCTGAATTCCTTATAGCCGCTGAGCACAACAAAGTGCACATCATCCATGCCTCGCTCGCGCATTTCCTTGAGCAGCACAAGCCCGCCCATGCCGGGCATCTGTATGTCAGCTATAACCAGATCCACACGGGAGAACTCAAGCATCTCCAGCGCTTCTATACCGTCCGAAGCCTCACCCACAATACTGAAGCCCTCTGACTCCCAGTCTATCATCATCCGCAGACCCTGCCGGATGAAGGGCTCGTCATCAACTATCAGTACGTTAAGCATGGTATTTCCCCTTTTCTTCGCTCAGCCGGATGATCCGGTCAGCGGGTATGGTGATGGTAATGCACAGGCCGGCGCCCTCTTCGCTGTCAAGCTCGAAGGCAACGTCCTCTCCAAAGTGCTTTTTCAGGCGCAGGCAGGCGTTGATTATTCCTACAGAATGGGAAGTCTGCAGGTCGTCAAAGGACGCACTGCGCATATCGTGAAGAATGGCCTCCTGCTGTTTCTCGCTCATGCCCGCACCGGTATCCTCGACATAAATGCGTACCGTGCTGTCATCCTTTTCCACGGTGATTATAACAAAGCAGTCCCGCTTGACCCCTTCCACGCCGTGTACGCAGGCGTTTTCCACAAATGTGACAATGGACAGCTTGGGAACCAGCAGTTCGGAGCAGTCAGGAGCAATGTCTATCCTGTAGGAAAGGCGGCTGCCGAAACGGAACCTCTGCAGTTTAAGGTAGGTTTCGGCAAAGGATGCTTCACTGGAGACGGTTACCAGATCATTTCCCCAGTCGGTTGATTTGCGCATCATCACCGCCAGCAGTTCGATAATCTCCGCCGTCTCGTTTTCGCCCCTGAGCATACTGCGCATGCGGATGCTCTCAAGGGCGTTGAACATGAAATGAGGGTTGATCTGGCTATGAAGAGCCTGAAGTTCGGCCTGCTGTCTCTGCAGCTCGTTGTCCTGCCGCTGGAGACGTTCCTTGTACACGTCCTCGATCAGCTCACGCATTCTGCGTGTCATGTGGTTATAGTCTCTTGTCAGATCGCCCAGTTCGTCCTTGGCCTGAGGCATGTCAATCTCTTCAAACTGTTCTTCCTTGACCATATTGAGATGCCTTGCCAGCTCCTTCACTCTGGTGGTGATGGAACGGTTCAGAATGAACACCACGGCAAAGGGCAGCAGCAGATTGATAAGCACCATCATCAGAATCAGCGGCCACTGTGCCTCCAGCACCGAGCCTACGCTCTGACCGTCAAGCTCATCCGAATAAAACAGCATCACACGGAGTGGAGTGCCCAGCATGTTGTATTCCACATTCCGAACCGCCTGTGACGGATCAATCTCCGACACGCTGACAAAAGGACGCACGCCGCTGGACGGGTCGGTGTTTGAAAAAAGTATGTTGGAATCGTCGCAGATGTAGATATCTGCCACCGCCTGCTCCTGCGACAGAGCGTGGCTGCAGAATCCGTAGCTCAGATCCAGCTTGAGTATGCGCTCCATTCCTCCGAGACTGTGCTTTGAATAGTCAAGAATGCGAATGAGTGATATGGTACGCATGGTTCGGGAATCGTCATAGTAGGAATAGATCGCGGAGGTACCGCCGGTTTCGTTGAAGTATTTGTACCACTCGGTATCCTTTACGGCAGACAGGCGACTGACGCCGCCGCCGTTGATGAGTGTTTCGTTGTCGGCATAGATATTGATATTGCTGATAAAGGTATTGTTGCCGTACACCACACTGAATGGCTCTATGTAAGTTCTGTAGGCTTCAAAATACTCAAGATCGCTTTCGTAGCTGGTGTTGAGGAATTTATACAGGCCGGTGTTGGTGTAAAAGGTAGCGGTCATGGTGGAAAGACTCTGACGCAGGCTGTCCAGCTGATTTTCCGTGTTGGCCCGAACATCCTCCATCTGTGATACGATGCGCTCCTGCTCGGCTCGGTTTATCATGGTCCAGAAGATGCAGTTGGTCGCTATAACCGGCACCAGCACACACACCACGCACAGGATGATCATCTTTGTGCGCAGCTTGAGGTTATCAAAATAATCGGAGATGCGTGACAGCACGGTCTTCACACTGCCGGACACCCGCTTCCACAGCCGGACTATCAAATTGTCGCCGGTCGGCTCCGCTTTGTCATCCTTGCAGAATAATTTTTGAAAATCCACCATGCTCACGCCTCCTTTCGCCTGTTATATATGATGGCTTATTCCTCGTCCTCGCCGGAGCTCACCGGTGCGGACACAAGGGCATCATCGGCCTCTTCAACTGATAATTCATCCTCTTTTTCCTCAGGCATGTACTTATCGAATATTTTCACGATAAGCTCGGTGCACAGATATGGTATGCCTGCCAGACAGAAAATACCGAGGATATACATTACCTCCGGATAAATGAACAGCACCAGCAGCGGAGAAAGCTTGACCAGCAGAATAAGTATGCTGCGCGGAAGGTTCATTATGCTGAGAATAAACGCGTTCTTCAGCGTCTGGCGCACAGGGTTTTCAAACTGTGCCTGCAGAGGGAAGATATAGCTGCCCACCATTGCTGCAAGGACGGTTATGATGAACAGCAGTATCCACTGGATGCCCTCAAAGGAAAGTTCAAGACCGTAAAGCAGATTATAATCCAGCCAGAGAACGGCAATCACAGCAGCCATAATGCCCCACAGCGCGGTGGCCTGCCTGAAATTCTGCTTGAAGGCGCGGAAATACTGGTGCAGAATATTGCCGTCGCTGCGGCGCACCATCTTGAGCGTAACATAGTAAAGGGACGTGATGGCTGCACCGACGGTCACGATCGGAATGCAGCACACAAGGGTGATGATGCCGATGACGACGATGTCCACCAGACGATTCATAAAGCGTGCGAACGGACTGTCCATATGGAAAAGATTCATGATTATCCTCCTTGATCTGCAGAGGGCAAAGCAACGGTATATCGCCCTCCCTATTTAATATAATATTAACATTTGTCGGTTGTCAAGGCAAACCGGACAGCCCGTACAAATTGCATTTCTTTCCCCGGATTACCGGTTCAAAATAAAGAATCTGCATTTTAGCTGTTGATTTGATCCGGCAGCTTATATAGAATGTAGCCAATCCGGGACGGCGCGGCCGCCTCCACGACAATGACGCCGAAACATCTTTATTTGTGAAAGGAAAACACAATGGATAAGCTTCAGCATCGCAAAGCCGCAAGACGCATTCTGATAAAGGACGCTCAGGGCAACGCCGTTGCAGGCCGCAGCATACACGCCGAGCTGAAACGGCATAAGTTCATTTTCGCCAGCGGTGCCTTCAACACCGTGGTTGCCACCGATCCCAACGCTCCCGCCGAGCTTCGCGAGCAGAGAGCCCGCGAGTTTGAGGACTGGATTCAGCTGTTCAATACCGGCGTGCTGCCTTTCTATCAGGGCCGCTACGAACCGGTGCAGGGCATCACGCTTGAAGCTCCCACCATGCGCGCCGCACAGTTCCTGCGCGAAAAGGGCTGCACCGTCAAGGGACATCCGCTCTGCTGGCACACTGTAGACGCCCGCTGGCTGATGGACAAGGACAACGACGCAGTGCTGGAAAACCAGCTGTCCCGCATCCGCCGTGAAATGACCGCCTTCAAGGGAGTTATATCCATCTGGGACGTTATCAACGAAGTGGTCATCATGCCGGAGTTTGAAAAAACCGAAAACGCAATAACCCGGCTGTGCCAGCATATGGGCCGCGTGCCGCTGGTCAAGGCCGTATTCGACGAGGCACGCAGGACCGACCCCGACGCGACGCTGCTCATCAACGACTTCAACACCTCCGAGCGTTATCGCCAGCTCATAGAGGACTGCATGGCCGCCGGAGTAAAACCGGACGTGATCGGCATCCAGTCCCACCAGCATCAGGGCTTCTGGGGCATGGAAAAACTGCAGCAGGTAGTGGAGCGCTTCGCTTCCTTCGGTCTGCCCCTGCATTTCACCGAGAACA
>JAZUOR010000092.1:0-12935 GCA_045604745.1 Acutalibacteraceae bacterium
CTGCGTGAAGCCGATGCTATTCTCCGTGAGGAGTTTGACAAGTGTGGTCTTGCAGAAAAGGTATGGCAGTATTTCATTGCTGTTCCCGACTTTAAGAGCGTAGGTGTAAGAGACAGCAAGCGCTATGAAGGCTGGCCTGCAATCATCCGTGCCGTTAACACTACGGATGCCATGTCTGCTACTATCGAAGAGATTCCTTATACCGTGCTTCACACTATCACCAACCGCATTACCTCCGAAGTCGAGGGCATCAATCGCGTTCTTCTCGATCTCACGCCGAAGCCCGTTGGCACTATAGAGTGGGAATAATTTGAAAAGGAACAAAAACCGCATAACTGTGCGATTTTTAGCTTCACAAAATGTCCGCTGATAACAAATTGATAACACTCCCTCAAGTCACCATTATTCTATACCCCGAGTGGCTTGCAGGTTATCAGAGTAATGCTCTGATGGTTTGAGTGTGAAAAAACATTATCTATATTAGAAAGCCCTTAACTGTGGATCGCTTACCACGGTTAAGGGCTTTTTGTTATTTCTTTGGAGTTTTTCGTTTCGGTGCCGGAAGTTCATAATACATAGCAAGAATCAACTCCGAAAGGAACTCTCTGTTGTCGATGTCATCCACCAAAAGCATTTCTTTTGCTCCCTCGTATGGCAGTTCATATTCTGCTGATGGCATAAGTAAAAGGGCAGATGGAACAGGTTTTACGAGAAAACGGTCATCATAGATGCCGCCAATGATTTTATCTCGGAAATAGAGAATGTATTCTCCCATCATTGCTCGATAGGAAATCCCCTCCAAGCCTGATAACTGATCCAGTATAAAGTCTAAATATTCCTTGCTTGAAGCCATAATACACCTTCTTTACTCGTCGATGTTAATTTATCCTTGAACGCTTCCGCCGGCGCACCGTTCAGTTCCTATAACAGCACTTTTTCTAAGTACCAAGTGGAGTTTCTTACCATTCATCATCGTCGCCTTCAAAATCCTGATAGTACTCAATAAAGTTTTTTATGATTATTTCACGTGGTCTGACATATTCTTCTTCGACTCCACCATTTTTCAGACTGTCAATCCACTCCACATCAATCATGCAGCCAACATCCATGCCAAAGCCGTATTTTACTCTTTCTATCAACGGGATGTCTGAAGCGTCACCAATGCAGTATAAATAGCCACATAACAAACGAATATACTCAGAGCTGCCATTCTGGAAATCGGCAATTTCCTTTTCAATCAGTGCTATTATCTCAGCTTTGGGAATCTGTGGAAAATCAAATCCGTATTTCTTTATCAATGCTTCTGCTCTCTTACTGTTTGTCATCACTATCACTCTCTTTTCAACTAATCTTTAGTCTACTAATTTATCTCCGAACTTCTCCACCAGCGCATCACTCAACTCCCGTGACGGAATCCTGACCCAATGCTGAGTGGTATCGTACTTCGGAAGTTGTATCTCCAGCGGTTGTACTGTTCGCTGTCGATCTCGCCTGCTTCAAACTTTGCCGCCTGCTCACGCCATGCGTTAAGCATAGCTCGCAGCTCTTTGACATGACTAAAGAATATGGCATAACTCAGTCTATGTCAAGACGAGGAAACTGCTGCGACAATGCTATGGCAGAAAATTACTTCTCAATTCTCAAGACTGAATGCGTCTACAGACATCTTCCTGCCACTTTTGACGAAACGAGAACGCTGATCGACAATTACATCTGTTTCTACAATCACCAGCGCATCCAGTTTAAAACTGGAGTGGCGCCGATCGCTCTGCGCCACTCCGCTTAAGATTCAATATTTCCTGCTCAGGGTTATTTTTTGTGCTGTCCGTACAATCCGTGGCAGTTCACTGAGCTGCCAAAGTCGTGCTTTTCTTCAATCTGGAGCGATACCCGCCTTCCTTCGCACACAGATACCGCTCATAAATAATGGAATCAGCGATATATTACGTTGTGATTATTCAAAGGTCAGCTCGATGGCATCTTCGGAGTGGTGGGTGGCGTTGAACGCATCATCGTAGGTTACCAGAGTCATAAGCAGTACATCCGGCTGTACATAAAGCTGGGTTGCCTCATATTCATACAGGTTCAGATAGCGTCCGTCTTCAAGCTGAACAGGATCGTTGATAGAACCGCCGGCATTTCCGGTAAAGGATTCCATGCCGGGTACATCAAACTGCAGTCCCCACATGGGACCAAAGCCCTTGCCGCCGTCCTTGGGTGCTTCGGCGGTGATGTACTCAACATCAACATAAACTGCGGTGGCAGTACAGTAGGCATCTCGGATTGCTATCTCGTAGCCGTCAAAAACGAACTCGGTGGGACCGTTGTAAAATCGCACGGTTTCGTCAAGCTTGTTCTGTTCCAGAGTGAAATTGAGAGAAAAACTCTCGGCAAGCTCAAATTCGCCCGATGCAAGCAGCTCTTCGGCATAGCTGCGACCATTGTTTGGAGTCCCGCAGACTATATCTATGGAGTTGACGGGAATGAAGCCCTCAGAGCGCAGACGCGCAGCCTCTGCCTGCAGATTCTCGACCGAGCTCTCATCTGTAACGACGGCAAAGGGTGCCAGTCCTCGAAGTACAACGAATTCCATACGGCATTCGCTGCTGTTGTTTTCGGGCAGCTCGCCGAGCAGCATGCATTTGGTGCTGCCCGCTTCAAGAATAAAGTCGGAATAGTTGCTGGTGGTGCGCTGGTGCGCTCTCTCCTCCCCGAAATATACGCCGTTGCAGATGACGTAGAGATTATCACTGTCATCAAGATTTTCGATAGTCCAGTCAAGGGCGAAGGTTTTGCCGATGTCATCGTAAAGTGCTTCGTTTACGGCGAAACAGACGGTATCGCCTTCATGCCGGGCTACGACAGGCTGAAGACCGTCGGTAATGCTTTCATTGGTTGTTTCGCCGTTTGAAAACAGATTGAAGATTCCGGAGCCTGCGGCAGCCGCAACCGCGGTGACTGACAATGCAAGGCATACAATAACTGCTACAGCCACAACATATGTTTTGCTGAGTTTTCTTTTCATAGTTTCTCTTCCTTTCTCGCTGTTCATTATTCGCCGGGCCAGCCAGGGATCTTCGCTCAGTCCGGATAACCGACGATCAACAGCATTGATGAAGAGCTGTTTCTGTTGTCTCTCATTCATAGATTTTGCTCCTTTCAATGATTCTGCGAAGTCTTTCTCTGGCTCTGTTCAGCCGTCCGGAAACAGACGACTGGGAAATGCCAAGCGAATCTGAAATTTCAATGGTACTCATATCCTGATAATAGTAAAGAAGTATGACCTCACGCAGCTTGCGAGGCAGATTCATTACCGCAAGGGTAAGCTCCTCATCGTGTTCTTCCGGTTCGGCAGAAGGCTCAGGCAGCATGTCCGGTGTAATCTCACGCGAAACAAAGCGTGACCAGCCTGAGCGGTTGATATCGCAGCAGGCATTCATGGCTATTTTCATTATCCATGTCTTCTCGCTGCACTGTCCCTGAAAAGAATCAAGACTTCGGTAAACCTTGAGGAATGTCTCCTGCACAGCATCCTCAGCCAATGATTTGTCGCTGAGGTAGAGATAGCACATTCGAAGGAGCGGCAGCTGATATTGACTGACTATCCGCTCAAATATCAGATCGCGCTCCCTTTCATCGTCAGGGCCCTTGACTTTGCTCATGTGCTTTACACCTCCTTACACTCATATAGACGAGCAAACGCAGGAAAATATCGTATATTCAATAAATATATTATTTTTTCAGCAATTGCAACCGTCTGTGTTTATCGTTGATTCTTCATATCATATAAGTACATTTTCAACCAAAGCTCTTGCCTTTATAATTCCATTCGTTTATAATGTATCTATTATTGCTGCTATTGCTGCGACACTATGGCAATAGATTCTCCGACAGATCAGCGGAACGGCAAGCCGAATAATTCCGATGATCTGCAGTAAATTGCCTGCACATGTTTTTGCCGCGGTTTCAGGGAAGAAATGAGAATACGGCAATCAAATCTGTGAATTTATACTTAATTCTGAAGACCTTGGCGACGACGACCAGGGTCTTGTTTTAAGTCTGATGATTTCCTGAAGGATATCTTCTCCCCTATTACAACAGTTTTCTGAATCATTTCTGCTGAGCATGTATGCCGGACATTCGTGTAAATTCAGCAGTAAAACACTTGCTGCTTTGGAGGAAACCATGTTAGAAATCATTACATATGTCAACAAAATTCTGAACGATTTTATATGGGGCGTTCCCGCCATGACCTGCATTCTTGGCGTAGGGCTGTATCTGGCCGTCCGAACCGGCTTCATGCCCATTCGAAAATTCGGTTACGCCATGAAAAACACTTTAGGCAGGTTGTTTAAGAAAGAAACAGCCGCAGAGGGTGCACTGACTCCGTTTCAGCCGGTTTGTACGGCATTGTCCGCAACCGTCGGCACCGGCAACATTGCCGGCGTGGCAGGTGCCATCGCCATCGGTGGTCCCGGCGCGGTGTTCTGGATGTGGATCTCCGCTCTTCTTGGCATGGGAACCAAGTTTGCGGAAGTCACACTGGCAGTTCACTTCCGTGAGCGCAACAAGAACGGAGACTATGTGGGCGGCCCCATGTACTACATAAAAAACGGTCTGGGTAAAAAATGGATGTGGCTTGCCTATCTGTACGCCTTTTTTGGCATATGCGCCGTATTCGGCACAGGTAATGCCACTCAGGTCAACACTATCACCTCTGCTATCAATACAGCGCTGGTCAACTACAACATTCTCGGCGCAGATTCTCTCTCCGGCAGCAATCTGGTCATCGGCATTGCCATCTGCATAATTGTAGCGCTGATCCTCATCGGCGGCATGAAGCGAATCGGCAGCGTTTCTGAAAAGCTGGTACCTGTAATGGCAGGACTGTACATCGTGTTGGGTATTGGTCTGATCGTGATCCGTTTTGATCAAGTCCCTTCCGTATTCGCTTCTATTTTTCAGGGTGCGTTCAACCCCTCTGCCTTTACCGGCGGTGTCGTGGGAAGTTTCCTGATCTGTATGCAGAAGGGCGTGTCCAGAGGTATTTTCTCCAACGAAGCCGGTCTGGGTACCGGCTCCATCGCCCACGCCTGCGCTGACACCAACGATCCTGCCAAGCAGGGTCTGTACGGCATTTTCGAAGTGTTCATGGACACCATCTTGATCTGCACTCTGACTGCACTGGTGATACTGCTCAGCGGCGTAGCGATCCCATACGGTAAGGCTGCCGGTGCAGAATTGACCATCAGTGGCTTTACCGCTGTTTACGGCAACTGGGTCTCAATCTTTACCGCCATCGCCATGTGCTGCTTTGCTTTCTCCACCATTGTGGGCTGGGGCCTTTACGGTGCGCGATGCGCTGAATTCCTGCTGGGAAGCAAGATTCTGCTCCCCTTCAACATTGCCTACTGTCTGGTTTCCATTCTGGGCGCCACTACTGATCTTGGATTGATCTGGGGCATCAGCGATACCTTCAACGGCTTTATGACCGTCCCCAACCTGATCGGCGTTTTCCTGCTTTCCCCTGTGGTACTGCGGCTGATCAAGGAGCATTTCAGCAAGGAACACAACTGAGTATCGCTCTACGGCATCATAGCAAGCGTCGCTCCAAAAACAGTATTTCTCTCCATAACGCGACAAAGCGGCACCTGCCATTCAGGCGGGTGCCGCTCAGATTGTCGAAGAACATTCAAAAGCGGCTGCCGCAGAAAGCAACATCTGCGGCCTCCTCTTTTATTTGAAAAACAGGCGATTTATTCACTCCCCGCAGTCAATGACCATCTCGGAGCGAATGCCGGAAACACTGATAACGCACTCGCCGTCTGTACACAGAGGCTCGTCACACACAGCACCATTCTGTCTGTACACCACATTGCATTTCCTGCCATTATTTTCTGCCTTGCAGGTCTTCGGGTCAGATATGTGAACGATGGAATTTGCGCAGAACTGATTTACATCAAGCCTTGTGCAGACACCTTCTACGGTTATGTCGTAGTCGGTTTTGCCGGTAAGTTCAACTCTTCCAAAAACATCACGGATATAAACCTGCTGCGCGTCACCGTCGTATTCAAGGCGTTCTAGATGAAGATTTTCGATGCGCAGCATCTTTGTGGAAGCGTCCATCTCACAGTGACTGGTATAATCGGCAGGGAGAGTTATTACAACATCCACAGAGGATTCAGTCTCGTAGCGGCTGACACCCTTTTTAGCTATGCAGTCAACATCAAGCTTATTTCTCTTCTCGTCCAGCTTGATCTTATAAAGTGAGTTCAGGTTTTCAAGGACATCCGACTGCAGCTTTATGTGTATCTTCTCGTCGCTGCCTGAGGTAATGAGCACGCTTCTTGCACTGCCCATATGGATATCAAAGTGCTTATCTGCGTCTATATCATATACCGTTTCGCTCTCGTAGATCGTTGTTTTCCGGCGGCTCTGAAGCTGTGATTCCTGCAGTACCAGTTCATCAAGTGTCACCTTGAATATCTCCGCAAGGATAACCATGTTTTCGATGTCGGGCAGGCCCTTTTTGGTTTCCCATTTGGTTATCGCCTGACGCGAGACACCGATTTTCTCTGCAAGCTGCTCCTGAGAAAGCCCCTGCGAGGTTCTTATCTGCTTTAATCTATCTCCAAAATCCATTGTATGTTCCTCCGTTTACAGCAGTACATAGTACATAATATAAAGTCTTTTCAAAAATCCGGGCTGGTGGAAATCTCTTTTGACAAAGCGGAGAATCTTCTGTAATTGTCCTCTCTTTAATGGTTAATTCTCCTTGATGAGTGAGTATGCGGATATTTTTCTGATCGGCACTGTCAGACAGATGCTGATGACGAAATTCATGGCGATCAGCACTGCGGCAAAAATCATCAGGAACGCAAAGGACAGCTCCATGTTGTTCTTCACTGCACCGACAGACGAAAATATGATTTCATTGATACACGGCACATAAATCATGCCAAGAGCGGCGGAAAGCAATACTGCGGTGATGGTGACCGGCAGGAAGCTGCCGGCGGTCTGCAGCATAAGCTGACCGCTGGTGTACCCCATTGCCTTGCAGATGCCCAGTTCCTGCTTTCTGCGGACAAGCAGTGACTTAATGACGATGTACAGAACAAACAGCACTATCAGCATTGTAAAAATGAAAATTACAAGGATAATCACTGCGCTTATGCTCAAGTACATCTCCTGTGTGGTTCCGGTCATTTTCTGCGAATCGACGGTTTTGACGATCAGCTCCGGATGCTCGCCGCCGTACCGGCTGATAACCTCTTCGGCATACACACCGTCATTGAGGTAAACATACAGCGAAGGCATGGCGATTTCACCGGATAAGGCTTCGTAACCCTCAGTTGTCAGCCCGCATACGATTCCCTGATAATTGACGCTCTGTATGAAACCCGTAATTTCGTATCTCTGCGAACTTTCACCGCTTACAACTGTGACGGCATCGCCTATATTATAATTCTCCTCAAAGGCGCTGCCAAGAGTAATTTCGTTCTTTTCCCCCGGATTGCGTCCGAGATAGCACAGGTCGTTGGTCACGCGGGAAAAATCCTCGCAGACGAACGCATTAACAGACGAGCTGTCAATATTAACATTGCCTGCCGTATATTGTAATACATCACGCACATCCGAATCAACCTGCAGGGCATCTGCAAGCGGTTTCTGATTGCCTGCTTCTGTAAAGAAAACGATATCTGGTGTCTCCTCGGAAAGAGTGGACATGAAGTTTTCCGGTCTGATTACCACATTGTAGAAAAGTGTACCGGAGAACGCCACCAGCACGGTCAACACAAAGGAAACCAAAAACAGCAGTGCATTCTGCTTCTTTGCTGCGCACATCTGTTTCAGAACAAGGCGCAGTCCGGTGCTGAATATTGTTTTCTCCAGCGGCAAGGGATTGTTTCCGTTGCGGCTTGCTTCGGTGCTGCCTCTGATGGCGCTGATGGGCTGGATTTTTCTGATGCGATTTGCCGCGCTGACAGTGAACACCAGCACAATGAGTAAAGGAATAATCACAGCACAGGCAAGTCCACCGCAGTCAAAGGCAAGCTCAAAGGAAAAACCGGACTGCATGGTAAGGAAGTCGGCGAGCACGGGCAGCACGACATAGGAAACCGCCACTCCCAGTGCTGCACTCAGCGCGGTCACAAGCATATACGGAATAACAAGGCTTGCTATGATCATGCTTCCTGTGTAGCCCATGGCTTTAAGCACGCCCATGCTGACCATTTCGTCCTCGATGGAGTTGCTGATACGGAACTTGCTGAGAAACACACTGACCAGCAGTATGACACCGGCAAAAGCGATCAGAATGAGAATAAGCAGGCTGCACACCATGGTTCTTGTTTCTCTGGTGGACACCCGGTCGTTGAGTGCCAGCAGGGTGATGCCCTTATCTGCGAGAAGATCGCTAACTTCGCTTCTGACGCTCTCTACGGATGCTGTATCGTCTGTTACGAGCGAATATTCGACTATGGCATTATTGGGGTTGTCTGCCAGAAAATCCTTGTAGGCACTTTCAGAAAGATATGCTCCCATCATTCCATTGCCATAGTTGCCGTACTGCATTTCCTCTGCCACTCCGGCAACGAAAAACGTGTACTCATTGCCGTTGACTGCATATACAATCCCGTCGCCGACGGCATACTCGCCAAAGTTTGCCACATACAGGGGAAGCCATATCGCCGGTTCTTCAACTTCAGCGGCAGCCTCGCAGACATCAAGTCTGTTCACCCTTCGCTCATCGTCAATATTGTAAAAGACGGTGTTCATGTCGAAGTCAGTACCTCTGAAATCTCTAACTACAGCTTCGGTGTATACTGCCTGACGTGACTCTGCTTGGCTGACTCCGCCTATGGCTTTCAGTCCGGCTGTGAGTGCTTCAGAGTCCTGCGCTGCGGGAATATACACATTTATTGACGCGGTGTCAAGCTCATCAAATCTTGCATCGTATGCCTTATCCACCTGAAAAGCGAGCACAAGCGCAAGATTGAGCATAAAGGCTGTGAACATGACGATAATGCCAAAGGAAATATAGGAACCTCTGTCCTTTTTCAGATTGTGGATTACCTGCGTGTATATCTTCTTCATCTTACCACCCCATCTCCGCAAGGAAGCGGTTAAGCTTTGCTTCTCTTTCGCTGCTTTCTGCACTGTATTTTCCAAGATCGCATTCACCGAAAATCTGTCCGTCCCTGATGTAAAGAACACGGTTGCCGCGCAGAGCGGTGCGTTTGTCGTGAGTCACCATGATGATACTCTGCCCTTCCCCGTGAAGCTGTGTGAACACGTTCAGCACCGCCTCGGAATTGTTGGAGTTGAGTGCGCCGGTGGGTTCGTCGGCAAAGACCACTTCCGGTCGGTTGATGACAGCGCGGACGATACCCGCACGCTGGGCTTCACCACCGGAGACCTGAGAGGAAAATTTCTTCTGAGTGACTTCTGTAATATTGACAAGCTCAAAAAGCTCCTTTGCCCTCTTTACGAGATCCCTTCTGCGGCCTTTGCACAGCGCTCCCGCCGTGAGGACATTGTCCATGAGACTCATCTTTTCCAGCAGGTATATCTGCTGAAAGACAAATCCGCAGTGCTTTCTTCTGAAAACCGCAAGCTGATCATCTGTGCATTCTGTAATCTCCCTGCCGGCAAAGCAAACGGTTCCGGCGGTTGGTCTGTCCATGCCTGAGAGGGAATACATCAGGGTGGATTTGCCCGCTCCCGACGAGCCCATAATTATCGTGAAGTCGCCGCGATAGATGTCAAGGTTCAGATTTTCAAATATGGTCAGTTTGCTTTCTCCGGAACCAAAGCTCTTCTTCAAGCCTCTGGCGGAAATGATGATTTCTTTTTCTGTGCTCATGTTTGCCTCCGAATTTCTGTCGTCCGACAGCAGCTGAAGTCTGCCGGTCGTCTGTGATGGCTCCATTCTATCCTCGCACTCCGGTTGCCGCCACCAACAGTTGTTTGCATGAGCAAAAAACGCATGCTACGCTCCGTTGCATAGCTGAAAAAGCGCATAACAAAGCCATTTTTCAATCAAGCTGTTCAGCAAGAGATTTCAGCTGTTTTTATGTCATGAGAAAACCTTTTCCGGCAGTGAGCCTCCTGATTTGCACAGGAGAAGTTCTGTTATTTCTGTTTTTGAAAGTCAGCTTCGTATTGAACACAGGTCATTCCTCCGGTGAAGCGCATGGGCTGAATGAGCTGTGTTGACAGAACTCCTCCGGCGAATTAGAATGTAATTGTACCGGTCCTTCAGACACACGTCGGACAAACATATCCTATTCCTGCGGAGGTGCCTATGCCCTTTGAAATAGTGCGCAACGACATAACAAACATGCAGGTTGACGCCATAGTCAACACCGCCAATCCCGAACCGATAATCGGTTACGGCTGCGATGCGGGCATCCACAGCAAAGCAGGTCCCGGACTGCTGAAGGCCCGGAAGAATATAGGCATTATTTCTCCGGGGTGTGCCGCTGTTACTCCGGGCTTTGATCTTGAAGCAAGGTTTGTTATCCATGCCGTGGGTCCGGTTTGGCAGGGCGGCACACAGAACGAGGAAGCATTGCTGCGCAGCTGCTATGACAGCGCGCTGAAGCTTGCTCTTGATAATAACTGCCAGTCCATTGCGTTCCCGCTGATTTCTGCCGGAAACCACGGTTTTCCAAAGCCGCTGGCGCTGCAGACCGCCATCAATGCGTTCAGCAGCTTCCTTATGGAGCATGAGATGATGATATATCTCGTCGTTTTCGGCAGAAACGCCTTTGAGCTTTCGGAAAAGCTGTTCAGCTCGGTCTCCAGTTATATTGACGAAAAATACATCCACCGCAAAACCCTTGACGAATACGGGGTAAGCGATAAGTGTGACGTACGCGAGGCGGAGCTTATACAGCTGCACAAGCAGATGGAGCGTCAGCGTCTTTTGAGCTATCATCAGAAGCTGCTGGCAAAGTCCGAGTGCATGCCCTCCATGTCGGCTTCAATGGATGCCGATGAGGCGGTATGCGGCAACGCCGTCAGTGACGAACTGACCGATCTGCTGGGCAATGTCGATGCAGGTTTTTCCGAGACTCTGCTCATGCTCATCGACCGTACCGGCAAAAAGGATTCAGAAATATACAAGCGGGCAAATGTTGACCGCAAGCTGTTTTCGAAAATACGCAACAACACGGGCTACCGTCCGTCAAAATCCACTGCACTGGCCTTTGCCATCGCCCTGGAACTGAGTCTTGAGGAAACAAGAGACTTCATCGGCAGGGCAGGCTACGCCCTTTCCCACAGCAGCAAAGCTGATATAATCGTTGAATATTTCATCATGAATGGAAACTACAATGTTTTTGAGCTCAACGAGGTTCTGTTTGCCTTTGACCAGCCGCTCATCGGTGCCTGAGGGCGCATAATACCGCTTATCCGTATTTGCAAAAACACCTTTGTTCAAAAAGTACACCAGAACAAAATGTCGCCCGGCATGCGACCATTGCCTCCTTCGCTTCCGCTATAATGATCGCGTAATCAAACGAAGGAGGTTTTCATTTATGACAGAACTGATTTTTATTCTCGACCGAAGCGGCTCCATGGCGGGACTGGAAAAGGACACTATCGGCGGTTTCAACTCCATGCTGGAAAAACAGCGCAGAGAACCCGGTGAGGCTTTTGTGTCCACAGTGCTTTTTGACAACGAAACCGAGGTCATTCACGACCGTCTCCCGCTGGAAAGCGTCCCCATGCTGACCGAAAAAGAATACTATGTACGCGGCTGCACCGCTCTGCTGGATGCCGTCGGAGAAGCTATCCGTCACATCAGCAACATCCACAAATACGCCCGCAAGGAGGATGTGCCGGAAAAGACACTGTTTGTCATCACCACCGACGGTATGGAAAATGCCAGCCGCCGTTACAACTATGACAAGGTGCGTGAAATGATAGAGCAGCGCAGGAGCGAACACGGCTGGGAATTCCTGTTTCTCGGAGCCAACATTGACGCCGCTGCGGAGGCAAAGCGCTTCGGCATAGACGAATCAAGAGCCGCCAACTACCACTGCGACGAGGAAGGCACCGCCCTCAACTATGAGGTGCTGAGCGATGTTGTTATGTGCATGCGCTGCGGCTGCGGTGTTTCCGAGGACTGGAAGAAACGGATTGACGAAGATTACGACAAGAGGAAGTGATTGGATGGATGAATATATCATTCACATAAACCGGCGCGAAAAGTCCGGAGGTATGCTGCGCATTGAGCAGGCCATTGCCTCCATGCACAGCCGTGAGGAGACTTCTTACGACGATGTACTCGCCGTTCTGGAGGCGGTGCGTGCAGCAATTATTGCGAAGGACACCTTTGTCATCCCCATCGAGGTTCCGCAGGAATTGACGGACGGAATCATCGCCGGCGGCGTGAATGTCGGTGACACATTTCAGCCCGACGGCGATATCCATCTTAAAATGAGAGTTCTTGAGCTCGTAGACGGAACGACTGTATGGGCGGCATTTACCGACTATGACAAGTCAGCCGAGGGCACGGCAACCTCCACCACCGTTGAGGCCGTTGACCGCTATCTTGAAAGAGCACTGATGAACCCGGAGATCGACGGTGTGATGATAAATCCGTGGGGAAACGCCTGTTATCTGCCCAAGAGCTTTATCCGCATGATCTTTGAGGGAAATCTTTCCGGTGAGCGTGAAAACACCGTTTTCTTCTGCACACAGGACATCACAAAGGCAGAGGTCGCATGCATCGTCAACGCCGCAAACAGCAGTCTGCTTGGCGGCGGCGGAGTGGACGGCGCCATCCACCGCGCCGCAGGCCCCGGTCTTCTTGAAGAATGCAGAAAACTCGGCGGCTGCGCGACCGGTGAAGCCAAGATTACAAAAGGCTATGGCCTGCTGGCGAAGCATGTGATCCACACGGTCGGCCCGATCTACTCCGGCAG
>JAZUOR010000093.1:0-10468 GCA_045604745.1 Acutalibacteraceae bacterium
CCTTCGACGGGAACACTTCCCAGTTCGTCAACAATTCCGTCAGTGGTCAGATACACCGCGCCGGAGTCAAAGGCGAAGCTGACCGATCCGGCAGCCTTTTCGCAGACGGCGGAGCGTTCGCCGTTAAAGTAGGCGATATCGTTCAGAGAGCCGCCGGGAACGGTCAGGCTGAAGCTGAAGCTGTTGGCGGACTGTCCGCTGATGGTCAGTGCAGAAGTGTCGTCAAGCCTGTACACGCCGTCTGCACCGGTGACCTCTACGATAAATTCGTCGACCGGGGTACTGCCGTCGTCAATAATGAGATCGCCCATGGAGGTGACACCGTCGTATCCGGGCTGTGTGTCTGTGCCGTCGCCCTGTTCCACCGATGGAATATCCGTTTCAGGGCGATCCTTCTGCAGCACCAGACACAGCACCAGCGCGGCGATAACAACGGCAGCGCACACGCCGATCATTATGTACATGTTTTTTGCATCGTCAAAAGGCGAGCTGCTTTTGCTGTAGCGATATTTTGCCATGTTTACTCACGTTCCTCTCCTCCTGTGCAGCCGACGGACAGTGAATAACAGCACGCAGCAGGAGCATTATATTAATATAGATAAATAACATTATATCACTGAGAAGGCGATATAGCAATGACAATCGCAAAGAAAATACGCAATGTGAGGAACAGGGGAATTTTGCAATAAGATATTGACAAAGGCGGCAGGGTGTGGTAAATTATAGACAGTCAGTTAGCACTCGATGTCATAGAGTGCTAATCCGGAGGTGAGAGCTTGGAGCCGAAGAAACGACGGTTAGCTGTTCTGGCCGCTATAATTGAGCACTATGTTGAATATGGCGAGCCGGTCGGATCCAAGACCCTTGCCGACCTGCTGGGCGGTGTATCAAGCGCAACGGTGCGCAATGACATGGCGGCGCTGGCAGAGGGCGGTTATCTGATGCAGCCGCACACCTCCGCAGGGCGCATTCCTTCGCAGCGCGGATACCGCATGTACGTTGACCGGCTGATGAACTGCCGGGCTCTGCCTGAGGATCTTACCCGATATATCGATCTTGAGCTGACCGGCTACAGCATGGATCCTGACAGGTTTCTCACGCACGCCGCTCAGATGCTGTCCGGCCTTACACGCATGGCGGTGGTCACCACGGCTCCCTCGGCGGAGGATGCGCGCATTACCGGCGTTGAACTGATGCGCACCGGGCGAAGCTCCTGTCTCATTATTCTTATGCTTTCCCCTGCGGTGCTCAAAAGCCGCATGTGCAGGTTTTCCGAAGAGCTTACCGACGAGGAGCTGGAGGTTTTCCGGCAGGCGCTTCGGGCGGAATTCAGCTTCCGCAGAGCGTCCGAGATCAACCTCAGAGCCATAAACCGGCTGCGCGAGCGGCTGGGTGAGCTGTCAGACATGGCGGAACCGCTGCTGACGGCAGTCAGAGAGGTGGCACGTGAGGGTGCTTCGGCTCAGGTGATGCTGAACGGACAGGCCTGTCTGCTGGCTCACAGCGATTTTGACGACCGAGGGCTGCGCGGACTGCTGGGATTTCTTTCCGACAAGGAACGAATGGGCAGACTGTTGTCCGAATGTCACCAGTCCATCAACGTGTGTATAGGCACCGAGCTGGGGCACGACGAGCTGAGCGAGGCAAGTATCATAGCCTGCCGCTATCGTTCGGGACACGGATCCTCCGGTTGGGTCGGCATCATAGGTCCCATGAGAATGAACTATTCGGGCATTATACCCTGCATTGAGTATTTTTCTTCTGCGGTGGGCCGCATTATGAGTGCCATTGAATATGACACAGCGCAATAGAACAGTTTAGTGACCGAACGGCGGGAATTCCGCCGTAAACCATAAATCTTTAGCCCGCACAGGGCAATAATCACAGAAACGGAGTCATATATCTATGTTTGACAAGAAGAAAAAGGGCGCCGAGGCCGCTGCCGAGGCCGCTGTCCAGCCCGACGCCGAGCTTACCCCCGAAGAGCTCGAGGCCGAGGTTGCCGCCGAATTTGACGACATTCCCGACGCCGAGCCTGTTGATGAGCCCGCTGAGGAGGAAGAGGTCGATCCCCGTGACGAGGAACTGGCAAAGCTCAGAGACAACTATCAGCGTCTGGCTGCCGAGTATGACAACTTCCGCAAGCGCACCGTGCGCGAAAAGGAAGCCATTGCCGACAGTGTCCGGGCTGAATGCATCACTGCTCTCCTGCCGGTGATGGACAATCTGGAGCGTGCCATAGCCGCTGATGTGACCTCTGCCGAAGCTCTGCACAAGGGCATCGAGATGGTACTCAGCCAGACCACGGCAATCCTGAACGGTCTGGGCGTAGAGGCCTATGGCGAGGCCGGAGAGGAATTTGACCCCAATCTCCATCACGGCGTGGGAATTTCCAATGCCGGCGAGTATGAGAGCGGACAGATATCTCTGGTCATGCAGCGCGGTTACACGCTAAACGGAAAGGTTATTCGCCCCGCAATGGTACAGACCGAAGAATAATCGGAATCACCGAATATTATTTGCCTGCGCGTTTGCGGAGTCGGCAGCAGACAGCCATGAGGCATGCCCCGCCGAATGACTGAAAGGGCAGACCCCGCTGAACCCAAAGGCGTTTTCAGATACGTAAGAAACAAAAGAACAGTAAAGATTTATTACAGCGTGCAATTTGCTGCTGTACCCTAAGATTTGGAGGAATATGTAATTATGGCAAAAACAATCGGTATTGACCTCGGAACTACCAACTCCTGCGTCGCTGTTATCGAAGGCGGCGAGCCTGTAGTAATTCCCAACAGCGAAGGCGCCCGTACCACTCCTTCCGTCGTTGCCTTCTCAAAGGACGGCGAGCGTATGGTCGGCATGGTCGCAAAGCGTCAGGCTATCACCAATCCCGAACGTACCATCTCTTCCATCAAGCGTGAGATGGGCACAAACTATCGTGTTACTGTCGACGACAAGAGCTACACCCCGCAGGAGATCTCCGCTATGATCCTTCAGCGTCTGAAGAATGACGCTGAGGCCTATCTGGGCGAGAAGGTCACCAGCGCTGTTATCACCGTTCCCGCTTACTTCACCGATGCTCAGCGTCAGGCCACCAAGGATGCCGGTAAAATTGCCGGTCTTGAGGTCAAGCGTATCATCAACGAGCCCACCGCTGCTGCTCTTTCCTACGGTATCGACAAGGAAAATGCCCAGAAGATCATGGTCTATGACCTGGGCGGCGGTACCTTCGATGTTTCTGTTATCGAGATGAGTGACGGCGTTCAGGAAGTTCTTGCCACTGCCGGCAACAACCGTCTGGGCGGCGACGATTTCGACAAGCGCATCATGGACTGGATCGTCAGCGAGTTCAGAAAGTGCAACGGCAACGACCTGTCCCGAGACAAGGTGGCCCTGCAGCGCCTCAAGGAAGCTGCCGAGAAGGCCAAGTGCGATCTGTCCGGCGTCACAACAGCACAGATCAACCTGCCCTTCATCACCGCTGTTGCCACCGGTCCCAAGCACCTCGACCTCACTCTGACCAGAGCCAAGTTCAACGAGCTGACCTCTGATCTGGTCGACCAGACCATGGGCCCCGTCCGTCAGGCTCTGTCTGACAGCGGTCTGTCGGTTGGTGAACTCGACAAGGTTCTGCTTGTTGGCGGTTCCACCCGTATTCCTGCAGTTATCGACGCTGTTAAGAACTTTACCGGCAAGGATCCCTTCAAGGGTATCAACCCCGACGAGTGCGTCGCTCTGGGCGCTGCCATTCAGGGCGGTGTTCTGGGCGGAGATGTTGAAGGCCTCCTGCTTCTGGACGTCACTCCCCTCTCCCTCGGCATCGAGACCATGGGTGAAGTCTGCACCAAGATTATCGAAAAGAACACTACTATCCCCACCAAGAAGTCTCAGGTTTTCACCACTGCTGCTGACGGCCAGACTTCCGTTGAGGTCAAGGTTCTGCAGGGTGAGCGCGAATTCTCCCGCGACAACAAGCTGCTGGGCGTGTTCCATCTGGACGGCATCGCTCCCGCACGCCGCGGCATTCCTCAGATCGAGGTAACCTTCGATATCGACGCCAACGGCATCGTTTCCGTTTCCGCCAAGGACAAGGCCACCGGTCGCGAGCAGCACATCACCATCACATCCTCCACCTCCATGGATAAGGCTGAGATCGAGAAGGCCGTCCGTGAGGCTGAGATGTATGCTGCCGAGGATGCCAAGCGCCGTGAGGAGGTCGACACCCGCAACGCAGCCGACCAGATGATCTATTCCACCGAGAAGCTGCTGGACGATCTGGGCGGCAAGGTAGACGGTGGTCAGAAGTCCTCCATTCAGGACAAGATCAATGCCCTGCGCGCTGTGAAGGACACCGGATCGGTTGACGAGGTCAAGGCCAAGACCAAGGATCTGGAGCAGGAGATGTATAAGCTGAGCGAGATGCTCTACGCTCAGAATGGCGGAGCAGGAGCTCCCGGCGGATCTGCCGACGACATTCCTGATGCAGAATATGTTCCCGACGTTGACAACAACTGATTGCATCATAAAACACACCTGATATGAATTACCGCGCCGGAACGGGCTCAATACCCGTTCCGGCGCGGCTGAATTATGTGCAAAAAAGGAAAAGCCCGACCGGGAGATAATCCGGTCGGGCTTTGCTGCGCAGATGCATCAATTGTCGTAATGAAGCTCGCCAAACAGGTCGTGGCGGATGATATCTCTGCCGTCGGGATCACATACCCTGATACGTCCGATGGCTGCATTGTACTTGCTTATCTGCTCATCGAGAGTGTCGGACATGATGGTAAAACCGCCCACCCGGTCGCCGCTTGCATTTACACCGTTGAAGCGGGTTCCCTTTGCGCGGAAGACAAAATAGCTGTCTATCACACCTTCCTCGCGGAGCTCCTCAAAGCCTTCCAGGTGGTCATACACTCCGGGATGGCAATAGATAAACGTGTTGGTAATGTATTTTTTCAGCGGTGCGCGCAGTTTCAACTCCGGCTGCAGACCGAGCGTAAGGTCCACAACAGCGGATATGACATCAAAACCGCAGACGTTTCGTATGAGCTCATGCTTTACTCCTCCGCCTGTACGCGCGGAAAACTCCAGCACATATATCTGCTTTCCGTCGGAAATAAGCTGGATGAGCATCAGAGAGTTTCTGAGTCCGAAAGAGTCGGCGATGCGCTGAGCGGTGTCTTCGATCTGCCGGTGCACTGCGTCGGTTTCGCACACAGGAAAACGGGTGCGGTAGATTACAAATTTGGAATCGTCCTTGATTTTATCGCTGTAAGCCTTGGAAAGCACTATTGCCTTTCCGTCCACAACCTGAACATCCACGGTTATTTCAAGGCCTTCGACAAACTCCTCAATAACAGCGGTATCTGTGCGGCTGAGGGATACTGCTGCTTCAAATGCCTCATTCAGCTCCTTGGAGTCATAGACCTTCTGCACACCCTTTGAGCTGTTGCAGTCGGCGGGCTTGACTATGAGCGGAAAGCGCATGCTGCTGACGTCAGCCTCGTTCAGTGTGGTGGCAACAAGATGGCGGGCAGTAGGGATGCCGTTGTCGGCAAAAACCTGCTTCATGTACTGCTTGTTGGTCACATTGAGGGCGGTCCGGTAGTCGATATAGCAAGGCAGGCCGAGCTTTTCGGAAACCATCGCCACCGTATGCAGCGCCTGATCGGTACAGGCGGTGATAAGCAGGTCTACCTGCTCCTGCTGAGCAAGTCTGGTCACGGCCTCCACATCGAGAGTGGAGATCTGATAGAAGCTGTCGGCATACTCACGTGCGATGGCATCGGCGTAATAGTCGGCAAGCAGAACAGTATACCCGCGTTTCTTGAGTTCCTTTATAAGTGCTATCTGAGGATATCCTCCGGCAAGAACCAGAACCTTCATTATTCGGTGACTCTCCTTTGCTGGAAAAAAGGTTGAAAAACAGGCGATGCCTGACGGTTATGACGATTATACCCGCAAAGTGTCCGTTTTGTCAAACAGATGAGGTTCAGCGGGTCAGTTCCATTTCCGCACATTCCCAGACCTCTCCGAGAACATAGTAGCTTTCCGGCTCAGCCACATCGACCTCGCGGAAGCCTACAGATTCATAACAGCGGTAAGCTGCGGTGTTGTTCCGGAATACGCCGAGAGTTATCTTCCGGGCGTTAAGGCTGCGGAAGGCGTGGTCTGCGGCAAGAAGAAGCATCTGCTTTCCGTATCCCTTTCCGCGCAGACTGTCATCCACAATGACAAACCCAAAGCGTATGACGCCCTGCTCCTCGTCGGTAAAGCGCATGATGAGGTGTCCGGCTGCGCGGTCGCCCTCCCAGACGGTGAATGGGAAGAAGCTGCCCGATTCGGCGGCGGCATCGTAAAACTCGTTTATATCCCGCGGACGGGCAGGAAAGTGGTCGTACCGGTCGGCACACCACTGTCGGAAGGCGTATTCGTCCTTGGTCCAGCTGACAATATGCTGAGCGTCGGACTCATGGTACGGGCGTAATTCAAGCATAGCGTTCTCCTGTAAGCGATTAATAATCAAATTATATTTCTTGCTGATATTTTAACTGGATGCTGCCTTTGTTAATCGTTTTTTCTCTTGCTAAGAACAATTGCTACCATGTTCATCACATTCGAGATGAAGGCAAGAGCCACTACCAGAAGGATGATTATGATGTTTTTGAGCTTTTCGGCAAGGGTCAATCCGTCACCGTCGGGCAGCAGAAATATAATGACGCAGGCGATGACCGAGGTTACAGCAAGGATGATGAGCATTATGGTCTCGAAGCGTTTCTGCTTTTTCTCGCTGCCTTCAAGTGCACAGACGATGTTTTCTTCGGCAGCGGTACGGAATCCTTCCTGTTCAAGCCGTTCTCCGGACAGCAGTTCGTTGATGGAAACGCCGTAAAAGTCGCTCATCAGTTTCAGACATTCTACCGGCGGCAGATAGGTGCCGGTTTCCCAGCGTGATACCGTTTTGTTGGTCACTCCCAACTGCTCTCCCAGTTGTTCCTGAGTCAGACCTTTTTCTGTGCGGAGCTTCCGGAGAAAGCTTCCGGTTTTCTGAGTATCCATGTGTCATACCTCCTTTTGTTGTGAGGTCATTATGCCGAATAGGCGGAGAAAAGTCTTTACCACAGACAGCGAATCGGCATGAAATCGGACTTTTTACCACAAAAAGCGAGTGCGGTCAGCCGTTAAGGCGGCAGAGCATGATGTATTCCTCGTCGTTTTCGTCTATGACTTCAAAGCCCACCTTGCGGTACATTTTTGCAGCGTAATTGGCTTTCTGAACGGCAAGAGAGGCCTGCCTGCGGCCTTCTGCCCGCAGTACATCCAGCATGCGGAGCATCAGCTGAGTGCCGATTCCTCTGCCGCGGTACTCCTTATAGAGGGATATGGCGAAAGAGGGAGTGCTCTCGTCGATGTTTCCGTAGTCGTTCATGATGCGCACCCACACTGCGCCGACGATACGACCGTCGGCTTCGGCGACAAGACAGCGGTCGGCAGGCTGAGTGCCGAAGTCCCGAATGTAGACCTGAAGCTCGTCACGCTCAATTATGGAGCGGGGCGGAGGCTCAATTCCGTCGGGAATGAATATGGCCTCGTAGAGAAAATCGCTGAGAACAGGATACTCCTCCCGCGTAATAAATCTGATCTTATATCCGATTTCTTTCATTTTACGGTCGGATGCAGCCGATCGGTCGTTTTTTATGCGCACATAGTATTTGATATCATCTTCATGGTGGATGTAACCGCCGTTTGCCAGCATTACCCGAAGGGAAGCGTGATTGGTTCTGTCTGTGCGCAGATATATTTCATCCTCCGGTACAATGTTCCGGGCATACTCAAGGGCCAGACGCAGCCCTTCCCTGCCGCAGCCACGGTTGCGGTGAGGTTTTGCGATGAAGTAACCGATGTGACCGGCGCCCTCGATCAGAGAGGGGCAAAGATGGTGGCGGATTCGGAACTGACCGACAATCTCGTCGTCGTCCCAGAGAAACAGAGTGGTGTCGGGAACATATCCGTCGGGAAGATTAAGCCCATGGGAGGAGTCAATCATTGCAGGCAGCGCGATGTGCTCGAAATCCTCCCGTGATATCCCGTGCCATTCGTTTATGAAGCTGTTCTCCTCTTCAGGGATGTCGCGGACAAAGAGGTATTCTTTTTCGATGTCGTCAAAGTTTGCTGGTCTGACGTAAAGCATAATTTTCTCCTTCTGAAGGACAGGATTGATTTTCAAATAATCAAGACAGGCTGAATTATTCAAAGCTCATATTTCATAGGCTGATATTTGCTTACGGATTCCTTGAAGCCAAGGGATTTATACAATTGATAACCTGATTCGGTCGCTTTAAGCTCAATATAATCAAGGCCAAGCGATTTTGCATCAGCTATAAGCATTTCCATCAAACGCTTTGCCAGCCCCTGCCTTCTTGATTCGGGAATGGTGTACACGTTGAGTACTGTACCGGTCAGGCCGCCGGGGAAAGTCGGGTTATAAGGCTTTTCTGTGACCAGAAGAAAAGAGCACGATACTATCTTTTCGTTTCTTGCGGCATATACGTGCAGATCGTTGCCCAGATGCTTTCTGAAGTATTCGGTAAGCTGGGCTATGCAGGCGGCAGCAGCGTCATCGGTCAGGCAGCCGTGATCCTCATTGAGGTACGCAAGTCTCAGGGAGATCAACTCATTTATGTCCTTCGTGGAAGCTTTTTCAAATTTCATTTTATCACCCTAAGAATATTATTGCTCTGTTACCCGTACAAACGCACGGCTTCGCCCCTCTTTCCCGTCTTCTCTGATCCGGCCCAGCTGCAGGAGAGCCTTGATGGCACCGCTGGTCTGAAGCGAAGAGAGCTTCGCGGCGGAGGAAAACTGAGCCATTGTGAATCGTTTCGGGAGACTTTCCGGGATAAGCCGGTCAAAGTCGGCGGGGCAGTCAAAGCGTATCTCGTCAAGCAGTGCTGTCGGGATACGCTCAATGCCGTTGTTGGCGCCCTTTCGATGCCGGCTACGCTCCTGTCCTGACGGACGGTATTCGTCGGCTTCAATCATGGCAATAATGATGGTCAGCTGCGGATTTTCCACCAGCTCGCCAAGTCCCCACAATTCAGTAAGCAGCCTGTATTTACTGGCTTTTTTGGGAGAACGCCGTACGCACATGACCTCGCCGGTTACAGAGTCAACGGTTATCAGTCTTTTCTTTGCTATGCAGGGCCATACAACTGTGACTCTTGCAGCATCAAGGAAAGCAGCGAGTTTCTCTTTAAGCCGATAGAAGGACGCGGTCTGTATTTCTATAATGCCGTTTTCGCCAACGATGTCGGCAACGTAGCCTCCTACGGGGATCTCATGGCATTCGGTATCCGGTTCGTAGTAATGCTTGAGAGCACTGTGTACCCCCTTCTCCCCCATCGTGCCTATCCCTGTGCGGAATTCTCCTCGCGGCCGTACGGCGGCAGCTTCGCAGGCGCGCTGAAACCTTTCCTGATCCATCTGAAGCTCCTCTGTGTCCATACCCATAGTATAAACAGTTGACTTTGGGCGGGAAATGTGATTAAATTGACTGGTATACAAATACAGCCTTGATTATACGGCTTTAATTATCGGAGGTCAATATTATGAATGTCTTTGACGAACTCAAAGCGCGTGGACTGATAGCCCAGACCACCCATGAGGATAAGATACGCGAGCTGCTTGGCGGCGACAAGCCGGTCACTTTCTACATCGGCTTTGACCCTACAGCCGACAGCCTGCACGTCGGCCATCTTCTGCAGATGATCATTATGGCTCACATGCAGAAGGCCGGTCACAAGCCCATTGCCATTATCGGCGGCGGCACCGCAATGGTGGGCGACCCCTCCGGACGCTCCGACATGCGCTCCATGATGACCAAGGAGACTATCGCCCACAACGGACGCTGCTTCGTCAAGCAGATGTCCAACGTTGTTGACTTCAGCGAAGGCAAGGCGATGATGCTCAACAACTCCGACTGGCTGCTGCCCCTTAATTACATCGACTTCCTGCGCGATATCGGCGTTCACTTCTCGGACAACCGTATGCTTACCGCCGAGTGCTTCAAGACCCGCCTTGAGCGAGGCCTGAGCTTTATCGAGTTCAACTACATGCTCATGCAGAGCTATGACTTCCTTTACCTCAACCAGAACTATGGCTGCCAGCTGGAGCTGGGCGGCGACGACCAGTGGTCGAATATTCTGGGTGGTATCGACCTTGTGCGCCGTGTGGAGCAAAAGGAGGTCTACGGTATGACCTTCGCTCTGTTGACCACTGCCGACGGCAAGAAGATGGGCAAGACCATGGCAGGTGCCGTGTGGCTCGACCCGGAAAAGACCACTCCCTACGATTTCTATCAGTACTGGCGCAACACCGAGGACGCAAGCGTTATCCGCTGCCTCAAGTTCCTCACCTTCCTGCCTATCGAAGAGATTGAGGCAATGGAAGAGTGGCAGGGCACCGGCAA
>JAZUOR010000094.1:0-2585 GCA_045604745.1 Acutalibacteraceae bacterium
CGTTGATCTTCCCGGAGCTTATTCCATGTCTCCGTTCACTTCCGAGGAAAGCATCACCAGTGCCTATGTCAAGGAAGAAAATCCTGATGCCATCATCAATATTGTTGACGCCACAAACCTCAGCCGCAGCCTCTTCTTCACCACACAGCTGCTCGAACTCGGTATTCCCGTCGTCGTAGCGCTCAACAAGGCTGACATCAACGAAAAGAAGGAAACCGTCATCAACATTGCTGCTCTGTCGGCAAAGCTTGGCTGCCCTGTTGTTGACACTGTATCCACCTCCGGCGAAGGCCTTGAAGAGGTTGTGAAAACTGCTCTGGCGGCCATCGGCACTGCACAGGCTGCGCCCTACAGTCAGGGAGAAGTTGATCTGACAGACAAGGCTGCAGTTATTGAAGCAGATAAGAAGCGGTTTTCGTTTGTCAACGGTGTTGTTGCCGCTGTCGAGACCCGCAAGGTGCGTACAAATGAAAAGAACTTTCAGGACAAGATTGACGCTGTGCTTACCAACAAGTGGCTGGGTATCCCTGTTTTTGCGGTGGTCATGGCTCTCGTGTTCATGATCTCACAGCACGAAAAGGGGCTGGGCGTTTTTCTTGCTGATTATCTGGTCGGCTGGATAGAGCTGTTTCAGGAGTGGGTTCGCGGAATGCTTTCGGGTGCCCATCCCATCGTTTCTGCCCTTCTGGTTGATGGCGTTATCGGCGGTGTCGGCGCTGTTGTAGGCTTCCTGCCGCTGGTCATGGTTATGTACTTCCTCATTGCCCTCCTTGAGGACTGCGGTTACATGGCTCGTGCTGCTGTCGTGCTTGACCCCATCTTCAAGCGGGTTGGCCTCTCCGGCAGATCGGTCATTCCCTTTGTCATCACCACCGGCTGCGCAATCCCCGGTATCATGGCCTGCCGTACCATCCGCAATGACCGTGAACGCAGAGCCACAGCCATGCTGGCTCCCTTCATGCCCTGCGGAGCCAAGCTGCCCGTTATCGCCCTGTTTGCCGGAGCGTTCTTTGCCGATGCTTCCTGGGTCGGCACGCTCATGTACTTTGTGGGCATCGTTCTCATTTTTATCGGTGCTCTGCTGATAAACAAAATGACCGGACACAAGGTCAAAAAGTCCTATTTCATCATTGAGCTGCCCGAATACAAGGTTCCCAGCCTGTGGAGAGCATTCAAGTCCATGTGCAGCCGCGGCTGGTCATATATCGTCAAGGCGGCCACTGTAATTCTCCTGTGCAACACCGCCGTGCAGATCATGCAGTCCTTTGACTGGTCTTTCAACGAGGCTGCCTCAGCCGATGCATCCATCCTTGCGTCCATTGCAAGACCCTTTGCGTATGTACTTGTTCCCATCGTCGGTGTTCTCTCATGGCAGCTGGCTGCAGCTGCTGTCACCGGATTCATCGCAAAGGAGAATGTGGTCGGTACACTGGCGGTCTGCTTCGTAGGTCTTGAGAACCTTATCGACACCGAAGAACTGGCACTTATGGAAGGCGCTGGTGCGGAGGTCGCAGGTGTAATGGCTCTCACCAAGGCTGCCGCCCTTGCTTATCTTATGTTCAATCTGTTCACGCCGCCCTGCTTTGCAGCTATCGGTGCCATGAATTCCGAAATGAAGAGCGCACGCTGGCTCTGGGGCGGAATAGCCTTCCAGCTCAGCGTCGGCTTTACCGTCGGTTTCCTTGTCTATCAGATCGGCACGCTTATCACCACCGGCACTGTCGGCGCGGCATTCTTCAGCGGACTCATTGCTGTGCTTGTCATTGCGATCATAGTTACGCTCATCTGCATCAACGCCGAAAAGAGCGTTAAAAAAGAGCGTGCGCTGAGCAAGTAACTGCTCAAAGGAGGATTTGCTATGGATACGTTCATTGCTGCTGCCATCATGGCGGTCATTGTTGGACTTGCTGTCCTGTATATTTACAGGGCAAAGAAAAGGGGCAGAAAATGCATCGGCTGTCCCTACGGTGAGGCATGCATGAAAAACAGTCAGAGCTGCAGCTGTGGTAATGCTGACGAAAAGCAGTGACCGGTATCGTCTGCATCCTTGTACGGTTTTCTGTCATATGGAAATCACCTGAATAAGTTTGTGCATTAAGGGGCGCGTCCGGTCAGGATGCGCCCCTTATACTTATTGGCACAGAAAAACGAGGGCTCCGCCTGTTTTGCGGAACCCTCGTCTGCTGTTATGGTTGGATTCGGTTACTTCTTGATGTTGCCAAGCTTTTCAATGAACTGAGCCATGGCCTCGGCGGGAATACGGTCACCGGCCATGTTGATGATGCGCTCGACGGACATGTTGCGAAGCATCTTCATCATGCTGTCACCCAGCTCGAAGTTGCCCATACCGGCGGTCATGCCGGCCATCATTTCCTCGAAGAGAGCCTTTCCTTCGGGATTATCCATGATTGCGCCGATCTTGTCTTTTACGGAGAAATAGCCTTCCTTGGCTCCGGTATCGAACCAGTTGTCAACTTCGCCCTTCTGAGCGTTGAGAACATAAGCCTTGTTGGGCTTGGAAACACGATGGAGCTTTATCTCGTCGGAGCAGCCGCCGGCAACTGCCTTGACGGTGGTCTTGCCCA
>JAZUOR010000095.1:0-9054 GCA_045604745.1 Acutalibacteraceae bacterium
ATTGACCTGACTGTGGAAATCCTTGCCGACAAGGGTCTCAAGGTGGACGTTGATGCTTTCCAGGCTATCTACAAGGAGCATATCCTTGAAAACAAAAAGCGTCATAAGAAGTCTGACGCAAACGCATGGGCCGGCGATACCGAAACCTATGCAGGCATTCCTGCCACCGAGTTCATCGGCTATGCCAAGGATAAGGGTGACGCTACCGTCCTTGCCGTTGTAAGAGATGGCGAGCGTGTTGAGTCTGCCGTAAAGGGTGACGAGGTCATCATCGTCCTCGATAAGACTCCTTTCTATGCCGAGAGCGGCGGACAGTGCGGCGACACCGGTCTTATCAAGTGCGGTACTGCCAAGCTTGAGGTTAAGGACACCACCAAGAATGCATCCGGTATTTTCCTGCACCGTGCCGTTGTGGCAAAGGGCGAGATTTCCGAGGGCGCCATCGTAAAGACTGCCATAGACGCTGAGCGTCGTCTGGCAATCCGCCGCAACCATACTGCTGCCCACCTGCTGCAGGCTGCTCTCCGTAAGGTTCTGGGCACACATGTCGAGCAGGCCGGTCAGATGGTCAACGACAAGGAAGTCCGTTTTGACTTCACTCATTTCGCTGCCCTCACTCCTGAGGAGCTGACTGCTGTTGAAGACCTCGTGAATGAGCAGATTCTGTCTGCCGTGAATGTTGTCAACAAGGAAATGCCCATCGAAGAGGCAAAGAAGATGGGTGCAATGGCTCTGTTCGGAGAGAAGTACGGCGATGTTGTACGCGTGGTCAAGGTGGGCAAGTTCTCTGTCGAGCTGTGCGGCGGTACTCATATCGCCAATACTGCTCGCCTGGGACTGTTCAAAATCAGATCTGAATCCTCCGTTGCATCCGGTGTCCGTCGTATTGAGGGAGTTACCGGTGCCAACGTTCTTTCCATGCTTCGCGATAATATCGACACCATCAACAGCGCTGCCGCAGCCATGAAGCTGGGCAATCCCGCTGAAATCGTCCGCCGCAGCGCACAGCTTGTGGCTGACATCAAGGACAGAGACCGACAGATCGAACAGCTGGGCTCCAAGTTGGCAGGCATGCAGACCGAAAGCATGATGTCCGGTGCTGTCGATGTAAAGGGTGTTTCTGTTCTGACTGCCAAGCTTGCCGGTGTTTCTGCCGACGATCTGCGCACTATGGGCGACAAGGTCAAGGATAAGAACGCCTGCTCGGTTGCTGTGTTTGCATCCGTCAACGGAGAAAAGGCGACCCTCTTTGCCTGCGCCGGCAAGGAAGCAATTGCCAAGGGTGCAAATGCCGGTGCTATTGTCAAAGCAGTTGCACAGCTGACCGGCGGCAACGGCGGCGGAAAGCCCGACGCTGCCATGGCCGGAGCCAAGGATATTACAAAGATTGACGAGGCTCTCGCAGCTGTCGAGGGTATCGTTGCCGACATGATCAAATAAAGGAGAATAAACATGGAATTCTGCGTGTTCTGCGAAATCGTAGCCGGACGCATTCCGTCCTCCAAGGTTTACGAAGATGAGCTGGTATATGCCTTCAATGACATCAATCCTCTCGCACCCACCCATGTTCTCATAATTCCCAAGGAACACATACTCGCCTCGGCTGCCGATATTACCGAAGAGAATGCTGCCCTTGTCGGACATATCTTCACTGTAGCGGCAAAACTTGCCAAGGATCTGGGACTTGAAAACGGCTTCCGCATTGTTACCAACAGCGGTGACGATGCCTGCCAGTCGGTTCACCATCTGCATTTCCACCTGCTGGGTGGAAAGAAGATGTCTGAGAATCTTGCCTGATTTTATTCATTAACCAAAATATAGAAAGGTCGATGCTGAAATGGATTTCCATGAGATGAGAATTGCCGGACTTCGCCGGGAACTGCCTCTTTGTCCTATCAATGACAAGCTTGATATTGCAGCCTTTGTCATGTTCGGCGATGTTGAGCTGACCGTTGCTGCTGCTCGTGATCTGCTGGAAAAGGCTCCGGAATTTGATATAATCCTCACTCCCGAAGCAAAGAGTATTCCTCTTGCATACGAAATGGCACGTCAGAGCGAGAAGCCTTATCTGGTTGCCCGTAAGGGTATGAAGCTTTACATGACCGATCCTATCGAGGTTGCGGTCAAATCCATCACCACTGCCAATGTGCAGCATCTGTTCATTTCCTCCGAGGAAGCTGACCGCATGATGGGCCGCAGAGTTCTTATCGTTGATGATGTCATCAGCACCGGTGAGTCTCTTAAGGCTGTTGAGGCACTCATTGCCAAGTCGGGCGGAACAGTTGTCGGTAAAGCCGCTGTACTTGCCGAGGGTGACGCTGCACAGCGCGAGGATATTATCTTCCTTGAGCCGCTGCCTCTGTTCTTCAAGGACTAAAGACAGCGAATATTATTGAATTTCTGGGGGCGCACAGCGATGAAGCGACCGTTTGCCGTGGTTGGAATTACATATCTGATCACGCAGGCGGTTGCGGTGTTATGCGGACTGGCGGTTACAGCCGTTCTTTTCTGCATAGCGTTGCTGTGCGCCCTTTCTTTGCTTGCGTTTGCAAAGAACCGTCCGGCATGGCTTCTTCCGTCAGTGCTCAGCTGTGCAGTCTGTCTTGGGTTGCACGCAGGATACAGTCTGGCAGTTGTGCAGCCGGCTCAGATTCTGCAGGGACAGGAACTGTATATCACCGGTGAGATAAAGGAAGCTCCTACATACGCATATGGTCGCTACAGCTACATAATTGAAACAGATTCTGTATCGCTTGTTACAGCACCGCAGAAGCTAACATTCAGGCTGAGGACAAAAGAAGACATTGGAGCGCAGTATGGGGACAAAGTAAGCGCAACGGTTCAGTTTCACTATTCCAAGCCAACCGGTGTGCCAATGCGAACCCTGCTGGCAGACGGTGCGGTGTTGACTGCGGGACTTCCATACGGTGAGAATGTTAGAGTAGAGACCGGAGGATCATCTGTTTACGGCAGGATTCTCGGTCTGAGAAACAGCTTTACTGAGTCGGCAAAAGAGCTTATGGGCGACCGATTGGGCGGTATGCTGGCAGGTATGTTTACGGGCGACACGTCGGGAATTGACAATGTTACATTGGAGAAGTTCAGGGACTGCGGTCTTGCACATCTGTTTGCGGTGTCAGGACTTCATCTTACCTTGCTTGTGACTGTGCTGACATGGCTGCTGAGGAGGCTTGTGCCCAATTATCGGATCACTGCCGCCATGCTGATACCGTTCGTACTGTTCTTCATGGCTTTTTCCGGATTTTCCATGTCCATACGCAGAGCGGGAATAATGGTTTTGCTCGGCCTTATCGCCATGGCAGTCGGAAGAGAAGCGGATTCTCTGAATTCCCTTGGAATTGCGGCTCTGCTCACTTGCCTGCTCAATCCGTTTGCAGCCGCTGATGCAGGAATGCTGATGTCCTTTGCAAGCACTCTTGGTCTTGTGCTTCTGTATTCTCCGGTTTACGGGACACTGTGCAAATGGGTTAATCTGCAAAAACATAAGCGATATGATTTTGTTCTCAGGCCTTTGCTCGGAGCGCTCGCATCCTCGATGGTTGCGGCTGTGTGCCTGATTCCGGTGACGGTTCTGTGCTTTGGTGAAATTTCACTGATCTCACCGGCTGCAACGATGGTCTGTTTGTATCCTGCCGCTGTATTTATGGTTATCGGAGCACTTGCGGCTGCGCTGTACTGTATACCTGCGGTTGGTGCTGTAATAGGCTTCGTTCTGTTTGTACCGGCATGGCTTTCCGGACAGCTGACGCTTGCGTCGGCATCGCTGCTTGCGAAGATACCGGGTGCCGGCATGATGGTAAATTATCCGTTCATTATTCAGTTTTTTGTTTTTGCCGGTGGAATGATTGCCCTGTGGTTTTATTTCTTTGGCAAAAACAAAGAGCGCTTATTCAGTGCGCTGCTGTGCGTAGCCTTGATTGTGCAGATGTTTATGTTTGGTGCTGCAGCGTATAATTCGGTAAGGTTTTTTGAAAGTGCAATATATGTCTTCGGTTCAGACGGAAATGTTATGACTGCTCTGGTGTCAGGAGGCCGCTGCGTGATAATCGGTGCGGGAGGCAGCAGTTACAGCGGCTGGCTTGCTTCAGATTCGCTTGCACGGGAAAATATCAACGATACCATGGCGTTAGTACTGCCCGACAATACAGACCGCTGTGCAGGCAACGCGGTGGATTTCATTGAAATGTACAAGCCGGAGCAGGTTTTTCTCCAAAATACCGGACGACGCTTTGAGTTGATTGAGCAGTCCTGTCGTGAACTTGACATCGAAATGTACAGCATTCAGGACGCTGCCTATTCATCGGATGGCTGCGGTATTGGATTTGTTGCGTTTACCGATGAGAGCGGAAAGCTATGGATATGGGCAGAGTGCGACGGGCTGACTATGCTTGTCTGTCCGGAAGGCGGAGATTGTGCGCTTGTGCCGGATGAATATGATGCTCCGGACGTGGCATTGATGACTACGGACAACATGATTAATGTAACTCGAATTCATCCGCTGGCGTCTGTAGTCAGTGCAGAGGACAGTGCCAGAGTGAAGACGGTGCTGAGCTATCGTGGTGTGACCAATATATTTACAACTCAACAGGAAAGCTGCATGACCATCAGCGAAAGCGGCGAGGGAATATACATATCCCAGTAACAACAAAACCTTACGCACGTGAGGTGCGGGAAAGGATTATGATTATGCCGGATATCAGAATGAACGATCTTGACAGGCAGCTCAGGGCAAACAAGCCGTCAAAGGTGTATTTCATATACGGCAGTGAAGCCTATCTCAAACGGCAGGCAGTGGAAAAGATTCTGGATTTATGCGTTCAGGAGGAGACCGCAGGCTTCAACTATCAGCGCTTTGGCAGCGGGCAGGTTACAGCTGTGGGGCTGTCTGATGCTACTCAGCAGTTTCCAATGATGGCGGAGCGGCGCTGTGTTCTGGTGGAGGATTACGACTTTACCAAAATGACAGATGCCGATGTGTCTGCGATGGAAAGATGCATAAATGAGCTGCCGGATTTCTGCGTGCTGATACTCTGGATCAACGACCTTGATATTGGCGCAAAAAATGCGAAAGTGTCCAGATTTGCAAAGCTGTGTGCAAAGGTCGGCAGTACCATGCTGCTTGACAAGCCTCGCACAGGTGAACTGGCGGCAATGCTGGTAGAGCGCGGGCAGGAGATCGGTGCAAAGATTGAGCGCAGCGAAGCCTATTATCTTATTGAACGCTGCGGGACTGACATGACAAATCTTTATTCGGAGCTGGAAAAACTGGCTGTTTTTTCGGGGAAGAAGCAGATTACAAAAGAAATTATCAACATGATCTGTCCTCAGTCTCTAGAAGCAAGGGTATACCAGATATCAAGAAGCATCATCAGCGGGAATAACGATGAAGCCTTCCGCATTACGTCCGGTTTGCTTGCTCAGAAGAATGAACCGATTGAGATTTTCATGCTCCTGTGCTCGGATTTTATTGACCTGTACCGGGCAAAATGCGCCGTATCTGCCGGAATGGGCACAGATGAGCTGCTCAAGTGTTTCGAAAGCGATTATGCGCGCAAGGAGTTTCGGCTGAAAAACGCCATGCGTGACCAGTCTTCTTTTTCCGGAGCGCGGCTGCGCAGATATATTGAGCTGCTGTTTGATGCTGAGCTCAGATTCAAAACGTCCCGTACTGACCGTAAGGCATGCCTTGAGCAGCTTGTGGCACGACTGTGTGCCGAGGGAGTAAGACGATGAACGAAAAGATAACACTCAACGAAGTAGTGGTCGTGGAGGGCAAATACGATAAGATACGCCTGCAATCGGTACTTAACGCGGTCATTGTTACCACCGAAGGTTTCGGCATATTCAGAAACAAGGAAAAGCAGCTGCTGCTGCGGCGCATGGCGGAAGAGTGTGGATTGCTCCTTCTGACCGACAGCGACAGTGCCGGGTTTGTAATACGCAATTTCCTGCGCGGCTGTATCCCTACGGAGCGTCTGCGCCATGTGTACATTCCACAGCTTGCAGGTAAGGAGCGGCGTAAGGCAGCGCCATCAAAAGAAGGTCTGCTTGGCGTGGAAGGTATGGACAGCGCGGTGCTTCTAGATGCTTTCAGACGAGCCGGAGTGGAAGCAGGCGAAAATAACGGCACAAAAAAAGAGCCGCTGTGCCTGACAAAGCAGCGGCTCATGGATGAGGGTCTTGTAGGAGGACGCAACAGCTCGGAATTGCGAAGCAGGCTTGCAGTGCATCTGGGGCTGCCTGGCAGTCTGACGGCAAATGCACTCATCGAGGCGGTCAACATGCTGTGCAGCGAGCAGGAGTATCTTGATGCGCTACGGGCAGCAAAAGCGGATTCATTCCCGGATGAGAAATGATTCATCACCGGATATCTTGGCGTATACCAGCCGATAAAGGCCTTCCGGATCGTTGAAGAAGTTCTCGCGGGCCTCGTTTACCCGCTCTTCGGTAGGAAGAAACAGCGTTATGCTCATCATTCCTTCTTCAGGTTTTTTGGAACCTATGGTACATGTAACACGAAATCCGCCGTCCTGTGCTGTTGCCTCAAATCCGTTCTGAAGCTCGTTTCTGCGGCGGGAAAGCAGCCGGTCGGCCGCCTCGCGTGACTTTCTGCGTATAGTGACCGGCAGGCGTTCACTGAGATCGTCTGCGACCCGCTTGCCAAGAGGTGACAGCAGCAGCGCGTCGGTCTGCGGGTTGTGCATAAGATGTTCGTTGCTTATCAGATGCTCAATTGAGCTGAGAGTCTCAATATAGTTTGCGAATTGATTTGTGTATATCAGTTCAATAACGTCGCCTTTGGTGAGCGGATCTGAAAACTGATCCAGCATATAGCAGATCAGTACGCGTATGTCGGTACGGTTCTTAATTCCGTCAGGCGAAACGCCTACGGTCATGGTGTCTTTATCCATATTGTCTCCTGTAATGATTTTGTAAGCTTATTGTACCGCAGAATGCGGAATGAATCAAGCCGTAGCGCTATGTTTTATGAAGACGCAAAAAACAGGAAATAATCTGCAATTTACTATTGACAAAACTGCCTGGAACTGATATAATAGTCACCGTTGAATGAAACGCGGAATTAGCTCATCTGGTAGAGCGCCACCTTGCCAAGGTGGAGGTAGCGAGTTCGAGCCTCGTATTCCGCTCCAAAAGCCTTTTACTTTCGGGTAAGAGGCTTTCTTATTTTTAAAGCTTATTCTGAAAATGCCAACGGCCTCGTCGGAGTGAACCGACGAGGCCGTTGGTTATATGGAGTGATAAATAGAATAGTATTATGCCTTCTTGGAATTCTTCTGGAACAGCTTGATGAGCAGCAGGATGCCAATCATCATAACAAGGGCGATGGGCAGAGCGATCCATGCGCTCTGAACAAAACCGGCAATGATGTAGGATACTGCGGAAACAGCGGCAACAAGCAGAGCGTAGGGCAGCTGAGTTCCAACGTGAGTCAGATGATCGCAGCGTGCACCGGTAGAGGACATGATGGTGGTGTCGGAGATGGGGGAGCAGTGGTCACCGCAGACAGCGCCGGCAAGGCAGGCGGAGATGCCGATGATCAGGAGTTCGCCGGGCAGTCCAAGGCTGACAACGATGGGCAGCAGGATGCCGAAGGTGCCCCAGGAGGTACCGGTGGCGAAGGAAAGAGCGATAGCCACGATGAATACCAGAGCGGGCAGCAGTGCAAAGGTAGTGTCAGAGCTGTTCTTGAAGACCTCGCTGAAGTAGGTCTGAGCACCCAGAGACTTGGTGACGCCGCCGATGGTCCATGCGAAGATGAGGATCATGATAGCGGGAACCATAGCCTTGAAGCCCTGAGGTACGCAATCCATCATCTTCTGGAAGGGAAGCAGACGGCGGATGGCGATGTAAACGAAGATGATAAGCAGGGCGATGACAGAGCCCATGGCAAGGCCGAGGGAAGCATCGCAGTTTGCAAAGGCATTGATGAAGCTCTCACCCTCAAAGATGCCGCCGGTGTAGACCATGCCGGTGATGCAGCAGGTAATAAGAACAACGATGGGGAGGATGAGGTCGATAACACGGCCGCGGCTGGTGACAGGAGCGGCATCGGTTTCGTCGTAGGGGCGGGCGTTGGTGGTGTAGATGTCATCGTTATAGACAGCATTGTGCTCGTGGACTCTCATGGCACCGAAGTCAATGCCGAGAATGGTGATAACAACGATGGTTGCAAGAGTGAGCAGAGAATAGAAGTTGTAGGGGATAGCGTTGATGAACAGAGCCAGACCGTCCTCGCCCTCAACAACACCGGCAACAGCGGCAGCCCAGGAGGAGATCGGAGCGATCATGCAGATGGGGGCAGCGGTGGAGTCGATGAGGTAAGCAAGCTTTGCGCGGGAGATCTGCTTCTTGTCGGTGATGGGACGCATGACGCTGCCCACAGTCAGACAGTTAAAGTAGTCGTCAACAAAAATCAGAGCACCAAGTCCAAAAGTAGCAAAGATAGCGCCCTTGCGGGTCTTGATGCTATTGGAAGCCCACTTGCCGTAAGCAACCGAGCCGCCTGCGGAGTTGAGCAGGGCAACGATAATTCCGAGAGCTACAAGGAATACCAGAATGCCGACGTTCCAGGAGTCGGCGACGCTGGCGATGATGCCGTCGGCAAACAGGGTCTTGGTAGATGCTTCAAGGTTGAAATCGTTGAGCAGCAGAGCACCGGAAACGATGCCGAGGAACAGGGAGCTGTAAACCTCCTTGGTCAGCAGAGCCAGACCGATAGCGGTGACCGGGGGCAGCAGAGACCAGATAGAGTCCATGGCGGTGAAGCCGGGATTGGTTATCTTGTTGAAAATGAGATAGCCGTATGCGCCAAGCAGCGCAGCAATGATGAGTACGTTCTTGATGATGGTGCCTGCCTTTGGCTTTTTTGCGGGCTCGGCAGCAGCTGCGGTCTGTTCGGCAGGAGCGGCTGCAACAGTCTCAACGACCTCAGCCTCAACACTCTCAGCAGCGGCTTCGACGACCTCGGCGGCCTCAGCGTCAACGGTCTCGGCGGCGGCTTCGACGACCTCG
>JAZUOR010000096.1:0-7821 GCA_045604745.1 Acutalibacteraceae bacterium
TATTCCGACACCTACCTTGCAGACATCTCTCCTCTGGGGCAGCTGTTTGCTGCTCTGATAATGACTATTGCCAGCGTTATCGTTCTGCGCACCTTTTCCGACAGCGAAAAAATAAGCAAGTGGAGCATTGCCGCCGCCGTACCGCTTGGGCTCTCTCCCTACTTTCTGGAATGCCTTTCCTACAAGTACGACTCGCCCTTCATGGCGCTGTCCGTTCTTGCAGGCATCGTCCCTCTCCTGTTCATCGATTTCCGGAAGCCCACATACTTTTTCGTCACCATGATAAGCACGCTGGTCATGTGCACGTCATATCAGGCTTCCTCCGGCGTCTTTCCCGTACTTATCATATTTTACTGCTTCCGTCTGTGGAATGACAACCGTTCCGATTTCAAGGAGATTATGAAATTTGCAGGCCTTTCCGCCGGCGGGTATCTTGCAGGCATGCTTTTCTTTATGACCTTCCTTATGGAAAAGCATGATACTTACACCTCTACCTCCTCTCTGCCGCTCAAGGGCATGCTCTCCGGCGTTGTCGAGCACATTTCAACCTACTTCCGGATCATCCTTTCCGATTTCAAGACCGAGTGGCTCATTCTCATCGCTGTAATAGCTGCGGGCTTTGTTTATCTCGCGGTACGCGACAGCAAGCGCAGCCGCTGGGCATCTCTCGGCCTTTCACTGCTTATGCTCGCTCTTGCCTCGGTTCTTAGCTTTGGCGCATATCTGGTTCTGTCTGCGCCGTTCTTTATGCCCCGAACCATGTACGGCTTCTGTGTTTTTGTTGCGATTGTCGCCGTATTTGTCCTGTCCTCCAAAAAGTGCTATCCTCTCAAGCTGGTGTGCATTGCTCTGTGCTGGTGCTTCTTCTCCTTCTCCCTTATGTACGGCAACGCACTTGCCGAACAGCAGCGCTACACCGATATGCGCATCCAGATGGTTCTCAGCGACCTTGATGACCTTGAGATAATGCGCACGGAGCAGCGGAAAACCGTTCAGCTTAGCGGTACTATCGGTCAGTCGCCGGTAATTGAACACATGCCACATGACTACGACCTGCTTGACCGGCTCATCCCACGCACCTTTGGCGGTCACGACTGGTCATGGAACGGATACTATTTCTACTATTATTTTGATATACCGAACATTCGTCCGGCAGGCGTTAACTCCGAAGACTTCTCCACCTACGACCTGCCGCTGCTCAAGGACACCATGTACCACACCATCTACGGTGACGACACCCGCATTCTCATCGAGCTGAAATAGCAGCATGCACCAACGCCCCCGACAGACTTATTGTCGGGGGCGTTGCAGATTATTACGGCTTCAGGCGAACCGGCAGCCGGCGGCTATAGGCGTATTCTGTCTTAAAATGACGGTGGTAATTTTGAGCACCACACTCCGCTTCGCATTAATAATAGGTTGATTTCTACCTATTATTCGGGTATAATGAATGCGAAAGAAGGTGCTGAGATGAACATTGACTCCAACACGATCGTTTCCGTAACCGAAGCCAATCAGAATTTTTCGCGGGTAGCAAGAATCGCAGACAAACACGGGCAGGCCGTTCTTTTTAAGAACAATCGCCCACGTTACCTTCTGATTGATATTGAGAACTCACCGATCATTGAAATGACCGATGATGAAAAGATTGATTTCGTGGCTGCGCGTATACTGAAAAAACACCGCGACGCCTTTCTGGAGTTGGCAAAATGATAAAGTTATCAAAAGAAAAAGTACTTCTGCTGCATGAGCTTATTGCTGAGGAAACCGGCGGCAGTGTCGGCATCCGTGATGAGGGACTGCTTGAATCCGCTCTTGAATCGGTGTTCTCCGGCTTCGGCGGCAGGGAGTTCTATCCTTCCAAAGAAGAGAAGGGAGCACGGCTGGGATATTCGCTTATCTCCAACCATGCTTTTGTAGACGGCAACAAGCGCATCGGCGTGTATATCATGCTCATCTTTCTGGAGGTCAATGGCATACACATCGAATGCACCAACGAGGAACTGGTCACCGTAGGCCTTTCAGCAGCTGACGGCAGCATGGGCTATGAAGCCCTTCTTAACTGGATTCACGAGCACAAAAAGTAAGTATACCTGTGATTCATGTCCGATATTAACACCACGACAGAACCGAACATACAGCCGACAGTCGTGTTGAATACAACACCAGATAAGCCATCATTAAAAATCCGGGCGGTAGGCACAGACCTTCCACCCGGATTTTTACGGTTGCTTTTGGACAGGACAAGGCTGACTGTTTATCCCGTTTTCGGAAACACAGAAAGGAGAGCGGCGGCGAGCCTCTCTCCTTCTGATTTTATCGGGCTGGAAATCAATCATTCTTCCCGCAGGCTTTGAAAGAAAGCACAAGCATGATGACCGCTGCTGCAATAAAGGGAATCGCACCCACGATACCAAAGGGTGCCGGTCCCACAAAGCGATTCCCGCCGTCTGCAGTGAAGTACAGTCCGATTGCTCCGATGCTGTTTATTGCACCATGCGCCAGAACAGCAGGAATGCAGCTTTTGGTTTTCATGGACACATACGACAGGAAAACGCCCATTATAATGCAGAACAGACACATTGCCGCAATGCCTGTATAAGGAAATCCCCAATAGCCAACGCCGTAGTTGTGTCCTATTGCTGTAAGCGGCGCATGCCACAGGCCCCATATAATGCCGTTTACCAGAAGCATCGGAACGGTCGGAAGCTTTTCAGCCATTTTCGGCAGCAGATAGCCTCTCCATCCCCATTCCTCACCAAAGCAGGTAACGAAATTCATTATCGGTCCGAGGAACAAAGCCGTCAGCATCTGCGAAAGAATTACAGAGGACGGTGACACCGGGGACGTATCGGCATCGACTCCGGCAGCTTCCAGCGTTGAGCGCAAATAACCAAGCTCCGGATCGAAGCTTTCGGGGAAAAGAAGGAAATAGATTACCGCACCCAGTACGGTCAGGACACCGGGTCCGAAGTACGCCAGAAGATATGTACCGATGTTCCCCTTGAAATGCGGACGCAGCCACGCATTCTTAAAGCCTTCCTTTGTAAGCAGTCTTGTCAGCAGCACGCCGATTGCCGGAAAAAACATGACCGCTGTCATCAATAATGTTTTCAGTATATCCATATTCTGAAATGCATCGACCGAATTATTCAGGGGATAGACCACACAGAAGCAGTACACGCATGTGACTAAAAAGGTAATGCCTATAAAAATCAATATTCTCCTTGTTTCCAGTTTTGACGTTGTTGCCTTCATGCTCATTCTCCTTACATTACTTTACTGTAATCGCTTTATTTAACATTTAGCCTAAACGTTAAATGTATTATAATCGCTGTCTTCCGGTTTGTCAACATAAAAATACAAAAACCGGAAGTTCACAACAATCGTCATGAACTTCCGGTTGGAGCTACTGGTCGGAATCGAACCGACAACCTGCTCATTACGAGTGAGCTGCTCTGCCATTGAGCCACAGTAGCGGACTGTCAAATTGTCAAAAAAGTGCGGCAGGCTGTTCTTCGTTAAGCCTGCATCCCTCTGAATCGCGGATAAGTTCCGGAAAGGACTATATCCATTCCGGTACCTGCACATTTCCGGCATATTCAGCGCACACAACGATATATTATAGCGTCCACAGGATGTTTTGTCAAGATAAACAGGCTTCTTACGGTTCCGGATGCCGCTCCCGCCGTTTTCTCATCGGCACCGCAAAGCCGCCGTAAAAATGCGCAAACCCGCACCGCCGCTCGGTTGACTAAACTATGCCGCTGTGATAATATAAAAGATAATGTAAAATGATAATCATATACTATCCGACCAAACGGAGGAATATAAAAAAATGAACATCACCGCAAAGAAAATTATAGCAGCTGCAGCAGTATGCGCCATGCTGGCTCTCCCCTGCGGCTGTGCCGACAAAGCTCCTGTGCCCGAATCCGACGGAACCTCTCTGCCCATCAGCAACACTGATGCTGTCAGTGTCACCGATGTCAGCTCCGGCGATGTCAGCGCAGCGGATGTCAGCAGCTCCGACGCTCCCGCCGGCTGGTACGAGACTCTTTCCGCAGAACAGAAGGCGGTTGCCGATGTTGTTCTGCGCAGCGCCGAGGCAATGAATACCCGCGATATCGACGCCTACATGTCCACCGTTGACCCTGAAAGCAAGGTGTACGACATCACCCGCGAGGATACTCAGTGGGTCTTTGGCCGTTACCGGCTGGCTGTCACTGTCGACTCCCTGACCGTTGACAGCATCAAGGGCGACACAGCTGTTGTTACCGTCACCCAGACCACCCTCCCGCTTGAGCTTGAGGATGTGCTGGTTCCCGTAAGCGGTTCGGACGTCACCAGCTCTGCTGACGTCAGCGCGGCTGATGTTGTAAGCTTCACCGACCCCAATCCGCTGACCGAGACCGACTATACCTATATGTTTGACCCGTGTGTCACCGAGCTTACCCACACGCTTACAATGCGCAGCGGCAGCTGGTACATTACCTCCACCGTCATCGAATCCTATCGTGAGATCAGCACCCAGTGGGATCTTTTCGCCGCTGTTACTGCCGCTGATCCCTCCGGCTTTGTGCTCTCCGGCACCGGCATGCAGGCCGTCTCCTCCGGCGATGCTGTTTCCGCAGCCGACGCTGTTTCTTCTGCCGACATCGTCCAGTAAAGTGAACATGACCCGAATTTCCCTCCGGTGCTGTGCAGCCATGCGCTCCGTTGTTTTCGCCGCCGCTGTGCTGGCAGGTCTGCTTCTCAGCGGATGTGCCCTGTCGGCTCTGTCTGCCGAGAATGTAATGGAGCCGCCTCAGGCCTATGGCGACGGCGCTGCCATACAGGCCGCCCTTGAGGATGCGCTTGGGCCGCAGATCACTCTGCGTTACCCGCGCAGCGGCGAGCATCGCTCGGCGGTCGTGCGTGCCGACGTGGACAACGACGAGCATGAGGAGGCCATTGTATTTTACCGGATGGCCACAGAAAACACCGGCTCCCATATGGCTGTGCTGGATGTTGACGAAAACGAGGACTGGCAGATAATCGGAGACTATTCCTGCCCTGCCGGCGAGATCGACCGGATAATGTTCGGTGACATCGACGCAGACCGTTCTCTGGACATCATAACCGGCTGGTCCATCCATTCCGATTACGGTTCACTGTGCGTGCATTCCTGCGTCGGCGGACGGCTGAGCGTCATATCCATCCCGTCCGGTCAGACCGGACAGAGCGCCCTTTCCTCCTACGCGGAAATGACCGTATGTGACTTTGACGGCGACTCGGTTGACGAGCTTCTCACCGTCTGCCTGCCGGAGAATATGGAATCCGGAGAGGCGCGGCTGCTCAAATGGCACGCTCCGGCTCTTACCGGCGGCTCCGGCAGCATCCGCACCGTCAGCCGCATCCCGCTCCAGCCGGACACCGCCTCCTACACCGGCTGCACCGCCGGACACTTCACGTGGGACCTGTACGGCGTTGTGGTCGACAGTCTGACCACAGACGGCAGCTACTGTTCGGAAATTCTGGTGTGGAACAGCGAAACCGGTACCCTTTCTTCGCCGATGGCCAACGTTTCTGCAGTTGATTTTTCCCGCACGCGTTCCACCGTCGCCGAAGACATCAACGGCGACGAATATATCGAAATCCCCGGCGACTCTCTGCTGCCGGACTGTACCGCTCCCGGAGCGGAAAAGCTTTATCTGACCGACTGGCATCGCTACAACGGCAGCGAGTGCATCCGCATCTTCAGCGCAATCATGCGCAGCAATTACGGCTACTATTTCGTTCTGCCTGAGGACTGGTCGGGACAGGTCACGGCTCAGCCGGACAACAGCAGCCGTTCGCTCCACTTCTACCTTGCCGACCCGGACCGCCCGTTTTCCCGTGAGCTTATGAACATCCGCGTCTTTACCACTGACGAGTGGAGTGAGGGCTCTTCCATCTGGGACGAGGACATTTCCGGCTACGAGGAGCTGTGTACCACCGATTATTACGTATACGCTGTTCAGATTTCTCCGCTGCCATCACCTCTGAAAGTGGACTACGACACAGTCTTTGGCTGCTTTGTGCTTATGCTTTGAACTGTATGCTATGACGAAACACCGCCCTTACACCGTATGTATCCGTCTGAAAAAGGATGAATATCAATGAAAAAGATACTTGTTGTTGAGGATGAGACAAACATCCGCGAGTTTGTGGTGATCAATCTTCAGCGGGCAGGCTATGAGGTCATCGAGGCCGGCAGTGCCGAAGAGGCACTGGAGCATTACAACGCTCCGGACAGCCGGATAGACATCGCCCTGCTGGATATCATGCTGCCCCGTATGGACGGTGTGACCCTCTGCCGCACCATCCGCAGGGAAAACAGCGATATAGGCATCATACTGCTTACCGCAAAGACTCAGGAGATCGACAAAGTGGGCGGACTGATGATGGGCGCCGACGATTACGTCACCAAGCCCTTCAGTCCCAGCGAGCTGGTCGCCAGAGTGGACGCTCTCTACCGCCGGGTAGCCCGTGCTTCTGCTCCCGCTGCCTATACCGAAGAGCTTCGCTCAGGTGATTTTCTTCTTAACAGGCGCAGCCGCACCCTTCAGCATGGTGACCGGCAGGTGGAGCTGACCCAGCTTGAATTCCAGATAATGGAATATCTGCTCACCAATCCCGACACCGCCCTTAGCCGTACCAATATCCTGACCAATGTGTGGGGAGAGAGCTATTTCGGCGAGGAAAAGATCGTGGATGTCAACATTCGCCGCCTGCGTATGAAGATCGAGGAGGATCCCTCCTCACCGCGCCACATCGTAACCGTGTGGGGTCTGGGCTACAAATGGCTGGCATGATACGTCTGTCAACCGCACCGACAATACGTACGATCCAGATAATATAAAAGATTGTTGATTTATTGTCGAAGTGGTGATATAATAACCTGTGAACCGCCCGGCAAGCCCCGAGCGGGCAGAAAATAATGGAGAGTGATTAGTATGCCGTTAGTAAACACTACCGAAATGTTCAAGAAGGCTTACGAAGGCGGTTACGCCATCGGCGCTTTCAACGTCAACAACATGGAGATCGTTCAGGGTATCGTTGATGCCTGCAAGGAGCAGAATGCTCCCCTGATCCTCCAGTGCAGCGCCGGCGCAAGAAAGTATGCCAAGCATGCTTACCTTGTCAAGCTGGTCGAGGCTGCTGTTATCGACGCTCCCGAAATTCCCATCGCCCTGCATCTTGACCACGGTCCCGACTTCGAGACCTGCAAGAGCTGCATCGACGGCGGCTTTACTTCCGTCATGATCGACGGCAGCCACCTGCCCTTCGAGGAGAACATCGCTCTGACCAAGCAGGTCGTTGAGTATGCTCACGCCCACAACGTCACCGTCGAGGGTGAGCTCGGTCAGCTGGCCGGCATCGAGGACGATGTCAATGTTTCCGAGGAGAACGCAAGCTACACCGATCCTTCCCAGGTTCAGGAGTTCGTTGAGCGCACCGGCGTTGACTCCCTTGCTATCGCCATCGGCACCAGCCACGGCGCTTTCAAGTTCAAGCCCGGTCAGAAGCCCCAGCTCCGCTTCGACAACCTTGAAGAAGTCAGCAAGAGACTGCCCGGCTTCCCCATCGTTCTGCACGGTGCTTCCTCCGTCATGCCTGAGTACGTTGCCATCATCCGTCAGTACGGCGGCAAGATGGACGATGCTATCGGCATTCCTGAGGATATGCTCCGTCAGGCTGCTACCTCCGCTGTCTGCAAGATCAACATCGACTCCGACCTGCGTCTCGGCCTGACCGCCGCTGTTCGCAAGTATCTGGCTGAGAATCCCACTCACTTCG
>JAZUOR010000097.1:0-3568 GCA_045604745.1 Acutalibacteraceae bacterium
TACTTCGCTACATCTCTTATTGATTGTCTGAAAGCGAAACGTGAAAAATTGACTATTCCGCAAACGTGTTTGTGGCCGTATTTTTTTCTGACGTAATCTACCACCTCATGCCTACGTTCATCCCCAAAGTCGATGTCAAAATCCGGCATACTCACGCGCTCCGGATTGAGAAAACGCTCAAATAGAAGATTATAGCGTATGGGATCAATGTCGGTAATCCCGATGCTGTACGCAGCTACGCTGCCGGCGCCGGAGCCTCTGCCCGGACCGACGGGAATACCGTTTCGCTTGGCAAAATTAACATAGTCCTGAACAATAAGGAAATAATCCACAAAACCCATCTTCCCGATGGTTTCCAGTTCAAATTCCAGTCTTTCGACAATGCTCTGTTCCGGATTCTCACCATATCTGCGGTGAAGCCCTTCAAAGCACAGCTCACGGAAATACTCAACATTGCTGCGCCCGTCGGGAATTTCAAAAACCGGCAGCTTGTAGTTTCCGAATTCAAAATCAAAGCTGCACCGTTCTGCGATCCGCACGGTGTTTTCCAGTGCTTCGGGATGATCGGGCACCAGAGCCGCCATTTCAGCCTCTGATTTAAGGTAAAACTCGTCGGTGGCAAAACGAAACGCCTTTGGGTTTGTTATGACATCCTTGGTCTGGACGCACAGCAGAACCTCATGCATCCGTGCGTCATCCTTTGAGATATAATGGCTGTCATTGGTGACCACCAGAGGTATGCCGGTCATCTGTGAGATGCGAACAAGTGCATCGTTTACCTTGAGCTGTTCGGGAATGCCGTGATCCTGCAGCTCGATGAAATAATTATCCTTGCCGAAGATATCACGGTACTGCTCTGCACGCGCAAGAGCCTCGTCGAACTTATCCTCCATAAGCAGCTGAGGCAGTTCTCCGGCAAGGCAGGCAGACAGAGCAATGAGCCCTTCCGAATGCTTTTTAAGCAGATCAATGTCAACACGTGGTTTATTATAAAAACCCTCAGTCCACGCAAGAGAAACCATCTTGATAAGATTCTGATAGCCTGTGGCGTTTTCGCACAGAAGCACCAGATGGAAGCTGTCGTTATCCTTGCCGTGTTCCTTGTCAAAGCGTGTGCGGCGGGCAACATAGACCTCGCAGCCAATAATCGGCTTTATGCCCTCTTTCTTTGCGAGCTTGTAGAAATCCACGGCTCCATACATCACGCCATGGTCGGTCAATGCGACAGCGGTCTGCCCCATTTCCTTGACCGCCTTGACAAGTCGGTTCAGGCGGCATGCACCATCCAGCAGGCTGTATTCGCTGTGAACATGCAGATGAACAAATCCGGACACGAGGCCACCCCTTTCGTTTCGTAATCAGGAAATAATAACGATTCCGGTCAGCCAATTCCGACTGACCGGCTATATATGTGCACAGCAGAGCATTCCGCAGCCCGACTGCTTTTTTTGTATTGATTATTATTCTGTAATATTTCTGGCGATATCAATAAGCTTTTGCAGGCGGTGATTGACTCCGCTGCGTGAGAGCGGAGGACACAGACTCTCTCCAAGCTCGCGCAGGGTACTTTCCGGCTGTTCCAGTCTGAGCTGAGCCAGCTGGCGCAGTTCATCGGGAAGACTGCCGAGTCCTGCGGTTCGTTCTATCTTTCTTATGGCTTCAAGCTGCTGTCCGGCAGCGGTTACGGTCTTTGTTATATTGGCTGCATCACAGTTGGTGGTTCGGTTGGCTTTGTTGTTAACCTCCCGGTTGATGCGCGCCTCGATGACATCCATATATGCACCGGAGGCTCCGAGCATTCCGAGAAGCGATTCAATGTCTGCGCTGCCCTTGATATATGCACTGCATCCGGTCTTTCGCTCAAGAGTACGGCTGTTGAGTCCTGCCTCCCGCATGATATCACTCAGCTCGGCACATATCGCCGGATTGTGAGCGGAAAACTCAAGATGAAAGGACTTTGAAGGATCACTTACTGTTCCGGACGCAAGAAAAGCACCCCTTAGGAATGCACACAGACTGCTTTCGTCCACAATAAAATTCCGGTCGATCTGCTCGCAGTCCCGGCCAAAGCGTCCGTTTATGGCAAGCTTCTGCTCGATATGCGGTATCTCGACAACACAGCTGTTTCTGCCGGCACTTTCATCAGGCGGCAGGATGAGATTCACATACACTCCGCAGCAGGCAGCGATGCGTTCGGCAGTGTGCCTTGCTACGCAGCTCTGGGAGGTCCGGAATATGTTGCGATGCGGGTCAAGCAGCCGTGAAAACAGCAGCAGACCGTAGGTTTCTGCTTCAATGCAGCTTTCATCCTGCGATCCGCTCTGTATAATCTGCTTTTTTACCTTATTGGAAAAGGAAATCAATTGTATCACCCTGAGCGTCCCACCCGCCCGATGCGGACGGATGGGACGAAAAGATTTCTATATGTTTGCACGCTGAAGCATCAGCCGCCGATGGCTCTTACCTCACATTCAAGAGTGACACCGGTCTGTTCGAGCACGGTTTTCTGAATATGCTCAATAAGGTCAAGAACATCTTTGCATGTGGCTCCACCCTTGTTGACGATAAAGCCGGCATGTTTTTCGCTGACCTGAGCTCCGCCAACTGAGTACCCTTTCAGACAGCACTGTTCGATGAGTCCACCGGCAAAATAACCCACAGGACGCTTGAATACGCTTCCGGCGCTGGGCATGTCAAGAGGCTGCTTGGCCTTGCGGCGTCCAAGTATATCGTCCATGTATTCCTTGATTTTTGCAGGATCACCCTTTTCCAGCTTGACTGTAACAGCTGTGATCACACAGTCGCTATTCTGGAAAATGCTTCCGCGATAGGTAAAGCCGCACTGGTCGTTTGTGAGCTTTTCCGAACGACCGTCAGAGGTAACATACTGCACCTCGGTGACAACATCCTTCATCTCTCCGCCGTAAGCACCGGCGTTCATGAATGCTGCACCGCCAACCGATCCGGGTATACCCCATGCAAACTCAAGACCGGTCAGACCGTGCTCAAGAGCATTGAGACAGAAGTTCGAAAGAGAAGCACCTGCGCCGGCGCGCAGCAAACCGTCACCCAGATAATCAACATCACAGAAATCACCCGCAAGACGGACGACAACGCCGCGGATACCTGCATCGGACACCAGCAGATTGCTGCCGTTGCCTATAATCATGCATGGGATATCCTGCTCGCCGGTCAGCTTTAATACATGTGCCAGCTGGCTGCTGTTTGTCACGGTGACATATACATCTGCCGGACCGCCGATCCGGAATGACGTGTGCTGGGACAGCGGCACGCTGAGCTGTACCGAACATCCCAGATCTTCAAGTGCTTTTATAACGGAAGTATAATCGTTCATGTAGCTCTCCGTTCGCTTATTTCTTCAGTCTGTAAAGGTTGGCTGCGCCGATTATTCCGGCATCGTTGCCCAGCTTTGCAGCTACAAGCTCGGTCTGCTGAGCTGCATATTTTGAGAAGCGTTCTTTTTCAACGATGGCGCGCAGCGGAGCAAGCAGAGTTTCTTTCTCCTTGCTTATACCACCGCCGATGCAAGTCGGATCGTAGCCATGTC
>JAZUOR010000098.1:0-17931 GCA_045604745.1 Acutalibacteraceae bacterium
CCGCGCGCATCTTGGCGTCCTTGGTGGTGAATACGCTGTCCTCTCTGTCCTTGCGGATAAGAGGACGGTTGGGCGGAATGGTTACGATCTGCAGTCCGTACATATCGTAGAACTCGTCGGCAGAGGTCGCTGCCGTGCCTGTCATTCCGCTGAACTGCTTGTACATCTGGGTAAAATACTGGATATTTATCTGGGAAAGGATCATGCCGGAAGACTGGCTGTGAATATTTTCCTTAAGCTCAACAGCCATCTGAAGTCCATCCGGATAGTGACGGTTCTCAACCACGCGGCCGGTAAACTCGTCAACAATGAGCAGCTGATCGTCACGGATAATATAATCCTTGTCCCTGTGCAGCGTATATTCTGCCTTGAGTGCATCAATGACCGATTCGAGAGTATCCATGGTCTCGGTGTCAAAGAGGTTTTCCACGCCGAGAATACGCTCAACCACACGAATACCTTTTTCGGTCAGCTGAACACTCTTTGTAAAGGTATCAATTTTGAAGTGAGGACCTTCCTTGAGGCTTTTTGCCAGTTTCTGGCATTGCTTGGCAAGAGAATCATTGTATGGCACATCACCGGCAATGACAAGCGGTATTCTTGCCTCGTCAATGAGCATGGAGTCAGCCTCATCCACAATTGCAAACTGGAAGCGGCTCTGTACAAGCTCATCCTCGGTGGCGGCAAGGAAGTCGCGAAGATAGTCAAATCCGCACTCCTTGATGGTTACATAAAGAATGTCCCTGTTATAGAGCTCACGGCGTGCTTCACGGGGAGTATCGCCGAGGACGCATCCCACTGAAAGACCCAGCAGTTCAAAAACGGGGCCCATGTCCTGGCAGTCACGTTCCACAAGGTAGTCGTTGAACGTGAGAATATGCACCTGATGTCCGGCAAGAGCGTGAAGCACTGCCGGCATAACTGCGGCAAGAGTCTTGCCTTCTCCGGTGTACATTTCCGCAAGGCGTCCTTCATACAATGCTATTCCGGCATAAAGCTGACAGTCATATGCCGTCAGGCCGATGGCACGGCGTCCCGCTTCACGGGCAAGGGCGAATGCCGGAATAAGATGACTGTTGGGGTCGTCACCGTTCTTTATGCTCTCTCTTATCCACTGTGCAAACACACGCAGGGCACTGTCGCTGCGTCCCTCAAAGCTGATTTCTTTTATCTGACGTACCACATCCTCGCAGCGCTCCAGAAAATCAGCCGACGGATCCCATATTTCTGAAAGGGCATTACTCTTTTTCTTTGCCATACAGTCCACCACCTGTAAGTGTGATTTATATACAGAATCATTATAACAAAGAAATATATACTGCGCAACCGATAATTTTCAGCCTGTTTGCAACGCCGGCATATCACTGCCCATGCCCTGCCCGGTTGCATTTCCCCTGACTCTGTGCTATAATTGTTGGATAATGAGCGTAGTATACACTCAAAAGACCGTACCCTTTTCGGTACAGACCGCAGAAAAATGCAAACTGAAAGGAGGTCGGAATATTGTCCGGCTTCAAAGGCTATAAGATCAAGAAACGCAGCTCTGCGTCGCGGGTGTTCGCCGGTCGCTCCATCGGTCGTGTGTCCCGCACCGTGGGAACAACAGGCCGCCGGCACAGAAGCAGCCTGTCCGGTTCCGGCAAACCACGCCGCCGTTTTTTTGAAGGCATCGATCAGGCAATGCTGGCACGGGTGCTTACCGCTGTAGCATTTCTCGCTGTCGTTGGTATCGGCGTGTGGGCTATCGTCGCGTCGGCAAACTCCGGCGGTGAAGAGATCGCCATGTCACTTACCACTGCTGATACTTCACGTCCCATAACCCCGGAGGACGGCGAGACCGACGGCAGCTCTAAAATGACCATCGCACTGGGTGGAAGCATCAAGCTGCAAAGCGAAGTGCTGGAGGCCGCAAAGGCATCCAACAACAACTTTAACAACTACCTCTATGAGATGGGCTCAGTTATGCAGGCCGACCTGAGCGTGGTAAATCTGCTCGGCAGCATCAGTGCTGACGGCTCCACCGCAGCCTATCCCTCCGGAAAATATCCTGCCGAGCTGGCAGACGCACTGAGCTCCATCAACGTAAACACTGTGCTGACCGCAAACAATCAGGCCCTGCTTTATGGCATGGATTCCCTTTCCAACACTACGTCAGTTCTCGATGAAAAGGGCATTGCTTGTCTCGGTACTTCCACCAGCGGCGGACAGAAGTGGCAGATTATTGACCACAATGGTATTCTTGTGGGCATCGGAGCATACAACTGCGCCACAAAGGCTGAGATCACCGAGCTGGAAAACAAACAGAAATCCGCCGGTGTCACTCAGGAACAGATTGATGCATGCACCAGTCAGCTGTGCATCGACATTGCCGGCAGTGAGGGCGGCAAGGATTACAGCGAAGCCAGCAAGACCATTCTTGCAGACGTTGATGCAATGCGCCGGAATGGTGCCCAGATTGTAATCGTAATGCTCAACTGGGGCTCTGCCGGACAGTCTGAGCCCAGCGGAGCTATGAAGACCCTTGCCCAGCGTATGATTGATGCCAAAGTTGATATTACAGTAGGCTATGGCCCCGATGTGCTGGAAAAGGTAACCGTCAAGGAAGTGGAAAACAGCGACGGTACAAAGAAGAACTGCTATGTGTTCTATTCTCTTGGCAACTTCTTCTCCGACTGTGACAAGGGAACCACCGCCAGAAAGTACGAAAGCATGGTGGTCAAGTTCGACATCACCAGAGGCGAAGAAGGTTCTGCCGTCATCTCGGCCGGTTCGGTCTATCCTATCTATATCAACCGCGATCCCTCCTGCATGACCGAAAACACTCAGCGCAAATATCTTGTTGTTCCCGCCGGTCTGTATGAATACAAGCTTGACGGAAGCGTTCGTCCGAAGATATTTACCTCTGACGAGCTGTGGAACAAGTACACCATGACCTTCACTCACGTTCGCACCGCCATCCAGACCACATGGGATGTTGACAAATATCTCAGTCTGGGCAGCGTAACCGGAACTCAGTCGGAACAGCATACCGACACCGGAAGCAGTGAAAGCACCAATATCTGAATGTCTGTAAGAAAAAATGCGTCCCCAACGATTATCTCGTGGGGACGCTGTTGTTTATACGATCTTTGAAAGGAAAAGAAGCCATGAAAGCTATTCTGTGTCTTGGAGCCAATCTTGGTGACCGCGGGCAGGCCATCAATCAGGCACTTGATGCCATCAGCCGTCTTCCACACACCGCTCTGCTGCGCAGCTCCTCAATACTGGAAACTGCCCCGGAGGGTGTGATCGACTGTCAGCCCGATTATCTTAACTGTGTATGCGAGGTAGAAACCGCCATGCCGCCTGAAGCTTTGCTCGGTGCCTGCTTCGGCATCGAGGCCATGGCAGGGCGTGTGCGTACCGGCTATAAATCAGCCCGCACCCTTGACATTGATCTGCTTCTGTACGAAGGCATGAGCAGCGACAGCGAATTCATGACCGTCCCCCATCCCCGTATGCTGGAGCGCCGCTTTGTGCTGCTCCCTCTCAGCGAGCTGTATCCGGGAGGCACAGCACTGGGACTGGATTTCTCCGAAGCGCTCAGAGCGGTGGCAAACAAGGAATAACCGGTCATTCTCCATCCTTTTTATCCGATTCCATTGCGGCAGCTCTGTCCTGAGCAAACAGCCGCCATGCTGCGTCTATGCGCTTGGCATTGGGTGTTTTCTCCCATGCAGAGCCCTTTGGCAGACTGACGTTGCTGCCCGGTGACGGAACAGGCGGAATATTCTGCGGTCGTTCTCCGCTTTTGTTTTCAGCATTCTCAGCTTTTATTCCGGAGGTTTTCTGTGCTTTTTTCGTTACGGAAGCTTCAGCGGGTTTTACCGCCTGCTTTTGCTTGGCTGAGTTAATTTTCAGTGTCCGGAATGCATCGGGCACCACTACGTCACTTTCTTCTTCGCTGAAATCAATGAAACGTGTTCCCGGAGCCTTCCTCTTCCACCCTACAGCCTTTTGAAGATTGCGGCTGTAGTTTTCGTCAATTGGTTCCTTTTCAGCATCAGACTCCGCTTGTACCTCTGCATGTGGCTGAACGGGAGGAGCTTTTCTTGCCTGCTGGCGTTCCTGCGCCGCAGCAAGCTCAGCTGCTCTCCTGCGCATACGCAGGTTGTGTTCCTGCCGAGCCTGCCTGCGGGCATCCAGCTCTTTTGAAAGCTCAACGTCGTGGGCAAACTGAGCTGCATGCTGACCGGGAGCCATGCCGGTATTGGTACGCTTTTTGAGTATGCTGCCCGAACCGGCTATAACGGCAGCCGACGGACGCATGGTCATGCAGTTGGGACAGACCTTCCCGTCAAATGCAACGCCGCAGTTAGCGCAAATATACATACTCCCGATCTCCTTTCCGGCTATATACTTTTTCAGCCGACAGTGATATAATCATTATAAATACCTGCTTTGAAATAGTCAATCGAATGCTCTGACAGGCCTTCCAAAAAAAAATTGAAAAATTTTTAAAAAAGGCTTGCAATTTGCTTCAGACCCTGATATAATACGTCTTGCGCTTGAGAGATCAGACGCAAACAAAGTTGGTGTTGATGACGGTGAGGGTCCACCCGTTCCCATTCCGAACACGGTAGTTAAGCTCACTAGTGCCGACAATACTTGGCTGGAGACGGCCTGGAAAGATAGGAAGATGCCAACACAATGACAACCGCTTCGAATGAAGCGGTTGTTCTTTTTTTCTTACTAATTTTGGAGGAGCTCTGCATTGATCTGGATAGACTTTGGAGTAATCTGCATTGGTCAGACGGAAAAAGCTTTTCCTCACGAGCTTGAAGATCTGCAGTTTGACGCCTGCAACAGATCTGATAATTCAGAAAGTATATACGGTGAGCATTACGACTTTCGCTCAGCAGACGCCCTAAGCGGATATTGGTACAATATCTGGCTTCCGGAAACACTTTGTTACAATGATTCTTTCTTTGATATATCCCACCGGAACGTACCCTGGGTCAAAGTCGTACCTAAGTGGGAAAATACCGTAAAACGCATACTCGAATTCTATATTAAAGAATCACCTGAACATCGAATCGCAGTTCTGCTCCGCATAGAAGACAAATCAGAAAACTGCGTCCACCTCCCCTGCTGCATTGATTATTTTATGAATGCGCTCAGATGTGGATGTGTAAGATGGAACTAATTGTATTTTTTGCAAGAGAGTGAGTCAGACAATCTAAAACCGTGAAAATCATATTGCAGCCGGTGGCTGATAGCACCATGCACAACAGTCGTTTATCCATGCAGCCGAACAGCACAGCAACTCATAGCCATTTCGGCTGCGAACTGCTGTGCTGCTTTTTATTAATGCAACTCCTTATATCCCGTTTATGAGCTTACTGCGGCTGCCTGCCCGAAAAACTGTATTTTACACATTTTGAAATTTTATCATTTCCGGTGAACCTTTTGTGGTTCACGTTCGTATATGTAAGTGAAAGGAGGCGCTGAAGTGATAGAACACTATATCGAACAGCATGGACGTCGGCTGTACGGCCTGTGTCTGACACTCTGCGCCGGAGAACAGTGGGCAGAGGATCTATATCAGGAAACATGGCTCAGAGCCTACACAAGGCTGCCGCAATATGACAGCGCACGTCCCTTTGAGCCCTGGCTGACCGGAATATGCGTAAACGCGTTTCGGGATGAACAACGCAAACGAAAGCTTTCCCCTTTCTTTAATGGATTCCAATCCAACGAAGATAAGGAACAGGCACTTAACAGTCAACCGGATAGTCCTGCCGAAGATTACTCTGATCTGCATGCTGCTATTGACCGGCTGCCCTCAAAGCTGCGCACCACAGTTATTCTCCATTACTTTCACGATCTTGACCAGATACATACTGCCGCTGCCCTCGGTGTACCGGTAGGCACGGTAAAATCCCGTCTCAATCAGGCACGAAAGCTTATAAGAAAGGAGCTTGAGCATGAAGCAGATATACAGTTTTGACTCTGCCACCCCTCCGCATATTTCACGTGCAAAGCTTGAAGAGGAGCTCAGGCGGCGAGCTTTGCGCAGACAGATACTTATTCTTCGCATTTCTTCTTTCCTCTGCTGCCTGTGCATGGCGGTGTTTGCATTTTTTATTTTCTATGATTCGATCATAGTGGCTGTTTTCAGCATTATTATGCTGACATTTACATTAATTGGCAACGGCATGATTTCACTGGTTTTTCACACGCACGGTATGTGTGATCATAATTGAAAGGACAGATAACTACTATGGCTAACTGTGCAATAGGTATTCCCGTCGTATTCTTTCTTTTCCTGCTCATATTTGCTATTCCCACAATAATGGGTGTATACGTTTATCGTGATGCCAAGCAGCGCGGAATGAACGCGATGCTGTGGACGCTGATAAGCATTCTGGCACCGGGCTTTGTCGGCTTCATTATCTATCTTATTATCCGTTCCGAGCATAGCGACCTTAGGTGTAAATCCTGCAGCAATATCGTAAAGTCCAGCTTTGCGGTGTGTCCCTACTGCGGCGCTTCACTTAAGGATCACTGCCCAAACTGTGGCTTTACTCTCGAAGCAGACTGGGCGAAATGTCCGGAATGCGGCGAGGATATCCCCGAAGAGATAAAGCAGTCCCGACAGAACAGCACTAAAAATGATAAAGGCCTGAAGGGAATTCTGCTTGCAGTGATACTCATTCCCCTTGCCTTGTGTGTAATGATGTTTCTTGCAATGTGCAGTTTTTCTGCTTTCGCAAACAGAGGCAGCTCATCCTCTTCCATTGCCATGTCATCCATCAGTGACCTCGGCGGCACCGATATAACCCAGAATATGCTCAGCGAATGGATCGCAGAGTGCGATAAGGCAGGCCCCGGAGCCTATGCGCTGAGAGCCGAGGAAAACCGCTATTATGAGACGGGCGATCATCTGAGCGCCATGCTTATTTATTGCAACAACGGCTATTACATTGAGGAAGCATATTCAGAAATGGGCGGATGGTTTACCGATGCCAGTGCTATTTTTGAGTGTTATCCCATTGAAGGGCAGACTGCAGATGATCTGCCGGTGCTCATGTTCTACGAATACATCAGCGACGAGCCCTGTTACCCCAAGGTACTCTGTGATGGCAAAGCAGTAGATGTGCAGATTACTGACGCAGACTGGTCATATTTCGCCGGTTTTTCCTCCTATTACTACAGCAACATGTATATCGAAGTAAATGTGGATGAAAGTGCTGAGCATATATACTCTATCAGCTGCGATTATTATGCCGGAGAGGAAATTGCAATGGGCGAAGGCGCAACCTGCGCAGATGGAAGCTCTGCTGCCGGCGAGACTTTCTTCTTCACTTACCCTCTGGATGAATATGATGACATTACAAGCGTGGTCATCACCGCTTATGACAAATACGAAGATCCTCTCTTTTCTGATAAATTCAGTGTTGCTGACTATCCTGCCTGGACAGTGAATATTATGACTGACGAGAATGGCGGACTGGCTGCGAAAATACAAGAAAAGCAGTAATAACATTTGAATGAAAAACGCTCCGGAGCGACATCAATTGCCGCTTCGGAGCGTTTCACTATGCATGGCGTTTATTCGGCTCTGTCTATTACTGCACCGCCTATTACACGATCTCCATCGTAAAATACTGCAGACTGTCCTGGAGTGACAGCACGGTGCGGACTTTCAAGTGCTATAACAGCATGATCACCATCAAGTGTAACCTGAGCCTGCACCGGTGGCGCTGCATAACGCAGCTTTGCAGCACATGTGAAATTATTTCGCATATCTTCTTTGTTAATTATATTGACAGATGAGCAAAATACCGTTTTTGAAAAGCACTGTTCGTTTGTGCCAATCATTATCTCATTGCGCTCAGGAAGAAGCTTAAGAACAAACATTGGCTGTGAAAAACCGCCGCCTAATCCCTTTCTCTGACCTACTGTATAATGCAGAAGTCCATTATGCTGACCCAATACTTTACCATCCTTACTGATAAAACTGCCATGTGTCAAATGTGTTTTTATGGTTTCATACTGATAATGTTTTGTAATAAACTCAGCATAGTCGCCGTCAGGTATAAAGCAGATATCCTGACTATCCTTTTTTGAAAAGACAGGGAGATCTGCCTCTTTAATAAGAGCACGGATGTCTTCCTTTTCCAGATCAGCCAGAGGGAACAGTGAATGCTCCAGCTGATGCTGGTTAAGCTGCCAAAGCACATAACTCTGGTCCTTGCTGCTGGATGACCTCATCAATGCAGCTTCGTCATTTATCTTTTCTTTGCGCACATAATGACCTGTTGCGATACCATCAAAACCCTGCTCCAGTGCCCAGTCAAGCATAGCTCCAAACTTTATTGTGCGGTTGCAGACAATGCAGGGATTTGGCGTGCGTGAGCGCAGATATTCCTGACAGAAAGGCGCAATTACGTTATCCTGAAATTGTCTGCGCATGTCTATCGTATAGTGGTCAATGCCAATGTGCTGACAGACTGCACGTGCATCTGCAACCTCTTTCCCCTCTTCTGATGCGTCCGGACAAAGCAGCAATGTAGCTCCTGCTACGTGAAAGCCCTCTTTTTTCAAAAGCAGAGCGGCAGCTGAGGAATCCACGCCGCCGCTCATACCAACAAGTATGTTCTTCATATTACATATCACGACCAAGTCTGCGAGCCATATCGGCAAGCTCTTCTATGGAGAAAAAATCCACTTCCAGCGTACCTTTGCTCTCAGTACCTGTAACCTTAACACGTCTTCTAAGAGCCTCTGACAACGCAAGCTCTACTTCATCAAGATAGCTGCTGCGAGCCAACTGCTTCTTCTCACTGTTCTTCGCCTGTCCACTCTCTTTTTCCCGTTTGACTGTTTTTTCAACCTCGCGCACAGTCATGCCTTTTCTGATTGCCAGTGAACCTACACGGACCATGTCTGCATCAGTGGGCAGCGCCAAAAGAGCACGGGCATGTCCAGCTGCAAGCTCACCCTTTTTCAACATATCAAGCACCTGCTCCGGAAGATCAAGCAAACGAACCGAATTTGCTACCGCCGGACGTGATTTGCCAACACGCTCGGCTACCTGTTCCTGTGTCATGGAGTATTCCTCCATAAGATGGCGATATCCTTCGGCCTCTTCCACTGCATCCAGATCTTCACGCTGAAGATTTTCAATAAGCGCAAGTTCTGCCATTTCACGGTCGCTCAGGTCCTTGATAATTACCGGCACTTCGGTGAGCCCGGCAATCTGTGCCGCACGCCATCTGCGTTCGCCGGCTACTATCTGATAGCCTCCAATCGCCTGTGTGCGCACTATTATAGGCTGAATAATACCAACTTCTTTTATTGAATCAGCCAGTTCCTGCAGTGACTCTTCATCAAAGTTGTATCTGGGCTGGTCGCGATTAGGCTCTATGTCAGTGATTTTAATTACATCTGCAGATATTCCGCTTTCACTGCTGTTCTGGAACAAGGCGTCAAGACCTTGTCCAAGTCCGCCTTTACGCTGTGCCATTCTTCTCTCCCCTTTTTATCTGTTTTTCTTAATTAGTTCCTTTGCAAGATCATCATAGGCAACAGCACCTTTGTTGCGTTTGTCAAACGCCCCAATAGGTTCACCAAAGCTTGATGCCTCTGAAAGACGCACTGTGCGAGGTATAACCGTCTTAAATACCTGCCGCGGGAAATATTTCTTCACCTGAGCTACTACTTCCTGTGTCAGATTAAGCCGGCTGTCGTACATGGTCATAAGAACGCCTTCAATTTCTATCTGCGGATTATACATTCTCTTTATCTTGCTGAGTGTATTTGAGAGATGTGAAAGTCCCTCAAGAGCAAAGAACTCACACTGTACAGGCACAAGAAGCGTGTCTGCAGCACTCAGTGCGTTTATAGTAATCAATCCGAGTGATGGAGGACAGTCTATCAGAATATAGTCAAATCTGTCTCTGATGGGTGCCAAAGCACGTTTGAGCATGTATTCCCTGTGCTCCTGTGCTACCAATTCCACCTCTGCTCCTGCAAGTTCCATACTGGATGCAATTATCCAGAGATTATTATATTTTGTCTCAATGAGCAGCTGATCGGCACTAACTCCTCCGGACAGCAAACTATATGAAGATTTATCACGCGGCGGCTTGATTACACCGAGTCCTGATGTTGAATTGCCCTGTGGATCGAGGTCTATAATCAGACATTTTTTCTTTCGTTCTCCCAGTGCTGCACTCAGATTTACGGCGGTAGTGGTCTTACCTACTCCACCTTTCTGATTTGCAATTGCTATTATTTTACCCATTATTCTCATCACTCCATGTGTTACTGATATGATTATATCATATACACGCCTGTATTTCCACCCGTAAACGCTCTTTTTCTTACATATTTGATTATGTTTCACGTGAAACACAAAAAGCGAAGGCCGACCTGCGGGCAAAACAGGTCGGCCTTCGCTTTCAGGAAATAAAGAAAAGGGAGCTAATTAATTGATCTTTCATTCTCTACGCTGCAATTATATCACTACCAGGAAGCAATATATGTCGCATTTTGTCGCCATAAATAATTTAATTATAAAGGCTTTTTCTTTATTGCCGGAGTTCTGCGAGGGTACTTATCCGGTGTGAGAGAATTTTTAGAAATGACAGTTATCATTCTTTCACTTCCATCAGGAAGAACAAAACTGCTCTCGCTTTCAATTATGCCGCCAAGCAGATGAAGTGCAGATTTTGAACGAATCAATTCTTCCTCAGCTGACTTACCTTTCATTGCAATCATTCTTCCGTTCACTGCTGTCAGAGGTATGCAATATTCCGAAAGAATGTTCAATGGAGCTACTGCTCGTGCTGTAGTTAGAGAAAAGCATTCTCTTAATCCGTCAACATGACCTAAGTCTTCTGCTCTGCCATGAATGTAATTCATTTTCAGGCCTAGTTCAGACGCTGTGCTTTCTAAAAATGTCAGTCTCTTTTCAAGACTATCTATCAGCGTGACCTCGGCTTCCGGACAGAATATTTTCATTACGACTCCGGGAAATCCCGCGCCGGTACCGACATCTGCAATATTATCTTCCGGCTTACAGTATTGAGCAGCCAGAAGACAATCGAGAAAATGTTTGGTCTCTATCTCCTCCGGATCAGTTATGGCCGTCAGATTCATCTTTTCATTCCACTCAACCAGCAATTCAGCGTAAGTGTCGAGCTGTGAAAGCTGTGCTTCATCCAAATCAATTCCGAATCTGACCGCCTTGTCTTTAATTCGCGCTTTATTGATCATTCCTTACGCTCCTTTTTTGCCAGCCAGATCAACAGCACTGATACATCAGCGGGTGATACTCCTGAAATTCTTGATGCCTGACCTATGCTTGCCGGTTTTATTTTGTTCAGTTTTTCGATTGCTTCCAGCCTTAATCCGACTATTTCGCTGTAATCTATATTATCATACAGCTTTCGTTCTTCCAGTCGCTTCACTTCTTCCACAGCAGCAAGCTCACGCTTGATATATCCTTCATATTTTATCTCAGTTTCAGCCTGTTTCCATATTTTTATCGGCAGCTCAGGGCGCTGAGAGTCAATCTGAGCCAGACATTCATAGCTTATCTGAGGTCTTCTGAGAAGATCATCCATATGAACACCTGTAGTCACCGGAGTTGTTTCACGTGAAACAAGTATTTCATTCAGCTGATCAGTTGGAGAAAACACTGTACGTCTGATACGTTGTATTTCATCATATTTGAGCTTTTTCCGCTCAAGAAATTCATTATACTGCCTGTCATCAACCAGACCTGCACTATGCCCTATGTCAGTAAGTCTCTCTTCAGCATTATCCTGTCTGAGAAGCAGACGATATTCCGAACGCGATGTCATCATGCGATATGGATCAGTAACGCCCTTAGTGACAAGATCATCTATCAACGTACCAATATAACTTTCACTACGCTTAAATATTATGCCGTCAATACCCATAGCATTGCGAGCAGCATTCAAACCTGCTACAAGTCCCTGAGCAGCTGCCTCTTCATAACCTGAGCTTCCGTTGAACTGTCCGGCACCGTATAATCCCGGATAATTCTTGAATTCCAGAGTAGGACGAAGCACCTGCGGATCAATGCAATCATACTCAATGGCATATGCAGGGCGCATAATATGTACATTCGCAAGACCATCCATAGTTTTATAGAGCGCAATCTGAACGTCTTCAGGCAGAGAAGAAGATATACCCTGCAGATACATTTCTTCAGTATTCTCACCACATGGCTCAATAAAACACTGATGACGCTTCTTTTCGGCGAAACGAACTACCTTGTCTTCAATACTTGGACAATAACGAGGACCTACACCCTCAATCTGACCACCGTACAGTGGTGAGCGGTGAATGTTATCCATAATTACTTTTTTAGTGTTTTCATTGGTCCATGATACATGGCATACCGCTTTATTCTCCGGAGGCAGCAGAGTTTTACAGGAAAAAGGAGTGACTGGATCATCACCGCGCTGACATTCCAGACCGGAATAATCAATCGAGCTCTTTAATACTCTTGCAGGTGTTCCTGTCTTAAATCTACGCAGCTCAATTCCAAGCTCAGCCAGTGAATCAGAAAGAGACGTAGCAGCAAACATTCCATCAGGTCCGCCTTCATAATTAACGTCACCAACAAATATCCTGCCTCCGAGGAAAGTTCCGGATGCAATGATTACACACTTGCTCAGATGCTGAGCGCCAAGTCTGGTGGTCAACATCCACTGATCCTCATACCTTTCAAGTGAGCATATCTCTGCCTGCTTCAGAAACAGGTTTTCCTGCTTTTCCAGAGCATGCTTCATATATTCACTGTATTTTCTTCTATCTACCTGAGCTCTGAGACTCTGAACAGCCGGACCTTTACTCATGTTGAGCATTCGACTTTGAATGGTTGCCACGTCAGCTGCCTTGCCCATCTCTCCACCCAGTGCATCAATTTCAAACACAAGATGTCCTTTGGCTGTGCCGCCAATTGCCGGATTACAAGGCAGATTTCCAACTGCATCCATATTGATTGTAAATATTGCAGTCTTGCACCCAAGCCTGCTGGCAGCAAGCGCCGCTTCTATTCCTGCATGACCTGCTCCGATTACAGTTACATCAAAGCTTTCAGCACGATATCTCATTACATCTAACCTTTCCTTACTTGCCCACACAGAACTGGGCAAACACTCCATCAATTATCCTGTCTGTTGCTTTTTCTCCTGTCAACTCAAGCAAACTATCAATTGCTCCTTGAATTGATACTGCAACTGCATCAAATGTAACACCCTGTATAGCAGCAGTCAATGCTTCATCCACTGCTTCATATGCTCTTATTACGCAGTTATTCTGGCGTTCATTAATTACAACACCTGCAGACGGATCAAGATTTTCCAACATTGTTATGTTCATGATTTCCGAATTTAACTCTTTCAGTCCTTCACCATTCGCAGCAGAAATGTATACTATATGTTTAAATTTATTATTAATATACGATTTGTTTATTTGCGTTGGTTTATCACTCTTGTTTATAACTGCCACAGTCGGCTTATCTATTAGCTGCTCAATAAGAGCCATATCATTTTCATCCAGTTCATTTGAACCATCAAATACAGCAATTACCAAAGCACACTCAGAAAGCCGTTTCCATGTTCTTTCCACTCCAATCTGTTCCACAAGATCAGATGTGTCATGCAGACCTGCTGTGTCAGAGAGCCGCAAAATACAATCACCCAGATTTATCTTTTCTTCAACCAGGTCTCTTGTGGTTCCGGGAATGTCCGTAACAATACTTCGCTCACATCCGGCAAGCATATTCATCAACGTAGACTTTCCGACATTTGGCTTGCCGCATATTACCGTGTCAATTCCTTCACGAATCATTTTGCCGGCTTCACCGGTTTTTTTCAGATCACTCAGCTCATCGTGAGCTGTATTAAGTTTGCTGATAAGCTCATCCTGTGTAACTTCCGGTATTTCTTCCTCATCAGGATAATCACACCATGCTGCAATCTTTATTGAAAGTGCTGTAAGCATCTCTGCCACATCATTGATTCGTTTTGACAGCCTGCCTTCGTGAACAGCCTTTGCGGCGAGAGCAGCCTGCTTGCCTTCTGCAGCTATCAAAGACATTACCGCCTCAGCCTGAGTCAGCGACAGCTTTCCGTTTTCAAATGCCCGCCTTGTATATTCTCCCGGAGCAGCAGGCTGTGCACCGTTTTCTATACATGCACGCAGCGCCATACGGGTAATTGCAATACCACCATGACAGCACAACTCAACAACGTCTTCGCCGGTATAACTTCTGGGCGCACGATATACAATGGCTACAGCTTCATCACTCCAGCCTGAACAATCATATACAAACCCATAGTGGGCACGGTAGCCTTCAGACTCAGAAAGCCTGTTTCCAGATGCACATCTGAAGACCTTGTCAGCCAACTGAATACATCCTTCTCCCGAAAGGCGCACTATGCCTATTCCGCCCACAGCTTGTCCGGTAGCAATTGATGCGATAATACTCATATCATTTCCTCAATTCGTTTCACATGAAACATAAATAAACACAGGGGGTACTGACCTTTCATCAATACCCCCTTCAGTCATTATTATTCGCCTGTTTCTTCCTTTTTCTTAGGAACTATACGACCATAGAGAGGAGCACTGGTATCCTTTCTTGTCTCTCTGGGCTCGGCATTTTCATTGGAAGAATAGTTATTATTGCGATTATAACCACCGTTATAATTGCCACGGCGATTGTTGTTATATCCGCGGTTATTATAGCCTCTATTGTAACCTCCGCGATTATCTGAATCACGGTTATAGCCATCGTTGTTATAGCCTCTGGAATAACCACCGTTATTCTCAGTATCATAACTATCATCGCGGCTGTAATCTCTGTTGTAATTGCGGTTATAGCCACCACGGCGATTATTATAACCGCCCCTCTGCTGATAATTACCGCGACGTCCATAATTGCCGCGATTATTATTGTTGCGATTGCGGTTGTGATTTACAGGCAGACCATCTTCACCCTCAGCAACACCGACAGGACCGATAACAACATGACGCTTTGCACCCTCGTCCACTGACCAGCTGGTGGCGCCTTCAATACTCTGTACAGCGGTGTGTACAATTCTGCGCTCATAAGGATTCATGGGATCAAGCGCAAGATTGCGTCCGATTTTAATGCTTCTAAGAGCAGTTTTCTTTGCCAGATTTTCAAGAGAACCCTCTCTCTTTTCGCGGTAGTTTCCAATATTGATGGCAACACGGAAATATTCATCTCCGCTGTTGTTTGCTGCCAGACTTACAAGATACTGCAGTGCTGCCAGAGTTTCTCCTCTGCGTCCGATGACAGCACCCAGATTATCTCCCTTAAGATCAAGCGACACGCCGTTGCCGTCTTCATTAGGTACAATGTCAACAGTTACATTGTGAAGACCCATAGCCTTGATAATATTAAGGAGATAATCAGCAGCCTGCTGACCCTGCTGAGATATCTGGTCAGCAGATATTTCAGTCTTTGTTTCCTTTATATCATACTCTGCAGGTTCTTCCTCCTCAAATACTTCAGGTTCTTCCTCTTCATCACTTTCAACGTAAACACGCACGCTTGCAGGAGAACCTCCAAACAGACCGAATGTCTTGCTCTTAGGCAGTTCAATAACCTCAAACTGTACATCATCACGGGAGAGACCAAGCTCTTTGCAGCCTTTGTCTATTGCCTCTTCCGTCGTCGCACCATATGCGATAACTTCCATCTTAATCAATTTATATATCACCTTTCTGATTGCCGAAAACCCGGCATTGATAAAACATATTATTTCTTTCTACCGACATACCCTCCGGGGTTGCCGCCCTTGTTTTTGTTGTTACCCTTATTCTTTTTTGATGTATTATGGATTTCATTTTCCCTTATGCTTTTTTCCTTGATTTCAGGCATACAGGGCTTTAATCTGAGAGTACCCTTGGAATCACTTATCTGGCGAACCTTTTCACCTTCGTCAATCTTAAGGCGGGCATTACGCTCAGCCTCTGCTTTTGCATTCATGGTAACCGGTCCGAAATATTCTTTGGTTATCCAAGTCTGTACAGGAGAAAGCAAGCTGGAAACGGTCCAGTAAAGAGGGAATGCTGCAGGGGTCTGGAGAGCGAAAATAAAGGACATACCGCCAAAAACAATACCCATCATATTGGGACTGCATCCCTGAGTAGACTGCACCTTATTCATTCTGTTTGAGATGAGCATGCTTCCGATCTGAACGATAACAACGACAAACGCAAGAATCAAAGCAGTATTTGCCGGTCTGAGGCTGGCCTGCTGCAGAAGATCAAGTCCAAGAAAACCGAAGGATTTTGACATTTCAATAATATTGTCGGCCTTGTCACCCATAATAGCCATTGCCTGATCAGCAACAGCACTGTTGATAGTATTATCAACCAGTCCGGTAACATTTCCGAGAATCTGATTGCCTGCCTCTGAGGTCTGACCGGATAATGCATCAAAACCGCCGTTATTGGAATAATCTCTGATTTTTTCAATAAGTCTTACTTCGTAGTAATAATTGCTGGAATCATTGACAATACCAAAAACATTGCACAGCTTGGCTACCATATCCTTGCCGATATGAAGCACATTGGTGAGCGGCTGACGTACGGCGGCATACATACCGAAAAGCAGAGGCATCTGAATGAGCATAGGCAGACATCCACCACTCATAGATACGCCTTCTTTGGTGTACAGCTCCTGTACGGCCATGTTATAGGCTTCCTTATTGTTTGCGTATTTATTTCTCAGTTCATTCATTTTGGGCTGCAGTCTCTGCTGAGCAGCCATATCCTTCTGCTGCTTTATGGTCAGGGGGAACATAAGCAGACGAGTAACAATGGTAAAGAAAATTATAGCAACACCAAAGTTTTTAAATATAAAATAAAATACCTGGATAAGATATCCAAAAAGCGAACCCAGTAAATCATTCAATCCGCAAGAATTACACATTGATGGAAAAACCCCCGTATATCATTAGGTATAGCACAGTAGAAATTTCTTTCCTCTGTATATTTCTTATTTAATTTTAGTCTTTTTCTTTCTTTCCGGAACCGGATCATACCCACCCTTGCAAAATGGATTACAGCGCAGAATTCGCCACATTCCCATCGCAGAACCGCGGATAAATCCAAACCGCTCTATAGCCTGCACAGTATATGCCGAACAGGTAGGTTCGAAACGGCAGCATGGAGCTGTTTTTGATGAAATATGTTTTTGATATAAACGTATTAGTTTTATTCCTGCACGCTGTGCTATATTCATATACTGCCTTTTCTTTCCGCCAGTATTCCCATCTGAACCAATGCTTTTTCCAGCTCAGATGAAACATCCTGCATTTTTAGATAAGGCGTACGCGTACGCGCAACAAGAACGATATCCCAGTTTCCCCGGATATCGTGCTCGTGCTGCCTCACAGCTTCTCTTATAAGCCGTCTGGCTCTATTACGCGCCACGGCATTTCCGACTTTTTTGCCGGTGGTTATACCGATTCTGACGCCGCCTTTTTTCTTTTTCAGACAATAAACAACCAAGCCTGCGGACACGGAATTTCTGCCGCGTCCGTAAGCTCTTCTGAATTCATAGTCATTTTTCAGCGTGGAACAACGCTTGTACATAATTCAAATATACGCTGTTATCAAAAAAGGCCACAGAAAGGTGGCCTTTATCAGCCTGCAGTCAGCTGATATTTCCTGTCGCCTCTGAGCCTATTAATAAGTCAGGGTCTTTCTTCCCTTTGCTCTGCGGCGAGCGAGGACCTTGCGACCGTTCTTGGTGGACATTCTCTTTCTGAAGCCGTGCTCCTTCTTGCGCTGGAGCTTCTTGGGCTGGTAAGTTCTGAACATTGCCATGCTTTGCGACCTCCTTTCGTCTGCTGAAAAATCTGTCTG
>JAZUOR010000099.1:0-4898 GCA_045604745.1 Acutalibacteraceae bacterium
TCGGAGCAGAGGGTATCCGCCGCACGGGCAGAGCCGGCAAGCACCATGACCGCCGAGCCCACATCCCGCAGAGTGTTCAGATCCTCCACCAGCAGCGATGTTGTGCCGTCCCACGGCGGCAGCTGACGGGCGTCGGTGCTCAGTGTGGCACGGATGGGCGTGTCGTAGCTGCCGTGGGCAAAGGCATCCATATAGATCGCCGAGCCGAAATGACCGCTCAGCTCACTTTCGGTCAGGGTAAAGCGGGACAGCGCCTTGCACAGCACACCGTCTTCGATGAGCGCCTTGGTCTCTTCGTTCATGCGCACTGCCGAGGTGTGGGCACGCTCCTTCACGGCGGTATGCTCGCTGACGATGAGCAGGCAGTTTTCCGGCATGTAGTCGAATATTGTGGCCTCGCGCTCGCAGATGAGCGGCAGATATTTGTCGCAGCTGACCGGTCTTATGCCGGAGCGAAGGCTTTCGGCCTCGCTGTAGAGCCGTTCCCGCGCCGGAGCGGAAGCTTTGCCTCGCAGAGAGCCCGCCAGCGCGGTAATGCTGTCGGCAAGGGCGGCGGGGTCGTTCACCGTCAGCTCGGCGGCGGGATAGATGCCGACGGGCTCCTCCACCGGCTCGGTGCGGCGCTGGCTTTCGGCGTCAAAATAGCTCAGAGAATCTATCTCGTCACCCCACAGCTCACAGCGCACCGGCGCATGGGAAGCGGTGGGATAGAAGTCGATTATTCCGCCGCGAACGGCAAACTGTCCCGGTCCCTCAACGCTTTCGGCGCGCTCATAGCCGCCTGCGGCAAGGGAGCTGATTATCACCTTCATGTCGGCTGTGCCGCCCGGCTCCAGAGTGACCATCCGTCCGGAAAGCTGCTCCGGCGGCAGGGTCAGCTGCATGGCGGCGTCGGCTACGGTGACCACCACATCGGCAGCACCGGACAGCATGGCACACAAAGCGTCGATGCGCTCGTGCTCAAATTCACGGGAGCGGCCCTCCAGCGGATAAAAGCTCAGGTCGCGCACGGGATAATAGCGGGCATCCATGCCCATTCCCCGCAGAGCATCCAGCAGATGGGAAGCCTCCGATTCGTCACCGGCGACGATGAGCGCCCTGCGTCCGGTCAGCCGGCAGAGCGCATAGGTGATGTGTGCCTTGTGGACAAATCCACAGCCGGTCAGCTCAAGGGGCAGCGTGCCCTTGTCTACGCATTCCAGCAGATTGGCAAAGAACTGCTGTTTTTGCAGCAGAGGAATAAGATAGCGCATGGAAGTGTCCTTTCTTGCATATATAATTAAAATGAGGCAAATCTGAAAATTTATTTAAAACGGGCTTCGGCTCCGGCTTTCACCGGAGCAGGGGTGTCATTATATCACTGTTCTTCCTGTTCGTCAACGTGGTATTTTCGCCGGTATTCCGCCATGCGCACCGCGTCCTCGATCTCCAGCTCGCGTGAGCCGCCCAGCGACTCCAGATGGTGACGGAATTCGTGGAAGATGGTGGAGCGGATATGCTGCTTCATTACCTCATCCGAACAGTGCCCGTACACCGCGTTGAGCGAACCGTAGTAGACCACGATATGCCGCCCCATCATGTGGGAGCGGGTGTATTCGCCCATGATATACAGCGGCGCATGAGGCACGCTCTGTGGATGGAGCTTTGCATATGTCTGGAGAATTATGCCGCCGTTCAGCTTGCGGAAGAACTCCTGAGGAATCTCGTCGGCTACCTCGTCGGCCAGCTGACTGAAATGTTCAAGGGTCATTCTGATGCCTTTCGCATTATCTCACTTTTGCTGTTGCCAAGTGGATAACGAATGATATATAATAGTAATATGACATCCGGTCAGATGTCATACGCCTGATACCATTTTATTCCACAAACCCCTGTTCGTCAACCGGACGGGCAGGTTATTTTTTTACATAATTCAAGGAGGACTGACTTATGGACGCTCCCAGACTCATTATCCGACCGGCAGCCACCGGTGATGCCGCCGCCATCCTTGACGTTTACCGCAACTTTGTACTCAACACCACCTATTCCTTTGAGGAGGTCGTTCCCACGCTGGAGCAGTACCGCGCCCGTATGGACGGCATTCTTGCCCGGTACCCTTTCCTTGTGTGCGAGGACGGCGGACGTATTGCAGGCTTTGCCTATGCCCACCGCCACCAGTCCCGTTCGGCCTACCGCTTCGGCGCTGAGCTGTCCATATATCTTCGTCCCCATTACACCAACCTTGGCATAGGCCGCGCCATGTGTGACGCGATAATCGACATTCTGCGGCTTCAGGGCGTTCAGACGGTCTATTCCGCCATCAGTCAGCCCAACGACGCAAGTGTCGCTCTGCATGAAGCCATGGGCTTTTCCCTTGTTGGACGCTGGAAGAACACCGGCTACAAAAAGGGCCGCTGGCTGGACATCGTGTGGTACGAGCTGGTCATAGGCGACTATCCCGAACAGCCATCGGAGGTGGTCAGCTTTGACCGGCTGGATGCAGGCGCTGTTGCCGGAATCCTGAAAACCGCTACCGCCCGCATCAACGAAGGCGCGGAGGAAAAGTAAAAATCGCATACGCCCGTCGGGAAACTGCTCTCCCGACGGGCGTTATGTTATACTACTGTTTAATAGAAATATCTCAGAATTCCTTTCCCAGACGGAAAGCGGTTTCCAGATGCTCCGGTGTCAGTCTCTCTCGCTCTGCCTCATCCCAGTGGGTGATGCCGTCAAGAATGACCATCCGGCGTTCCTTTGCCCGGTCGCGGATGCGGTCACCCAGCATGACGGTCTCCATGGCTGCCCGTTCGCCGGTCTCCTCAAGGGACTGCATGGTCTTGCCCGCACAGGCGATGCACAGCGCCTTTTCCAGCTTTTTCATGGTCGGCTGCGGCGTGTAGGCGTAGCCGCTGGTCCACACGCGGTCAAACCAGCCCACAAGCTTTGCCGGGGCCTCCGTCCAGAACACCGGATAGATGAACACGATGGCGTCGCTCTCTTCGATTTTTGCCTGTTCGGCGGCAGCATCCTCCGGCACGGGAAGCGCGGAGCGGTAGTATGTTTCCCGCAGATACTCCTCACCCGACATGTCGGTGCGGAAATTCATTGCGTACAGGTCGGAAAGAATGTATTCATGTCCGGCCGACTCAAGACCCCGTATGAAGCTGCGGCACACCTCGCCGGTGAAGCTTTCCGGGTGCGGGTGACAGTAAACGACAAACACTTTCACGATTTATATCCTTTCGCCGGTATGCGGGAAGCCTCAAATCATTGTATGACCCGTGGCTTCCATTTTGGCATTGTTTTTTTCTTTTGGCGCAGTTCTTTGAAAAAATCGCTGAGCAGCGCGGCGCACTGTTCCTCAAGGCAGCCCCGCTCAAGCTCCGGGCGGTGATTGTAGGGCAGGTCGAAAAGATTCACCACGCTGCCGCAGGAGCCGGCTTTGAAGTCCGACGCTCCGAACACCACCCGCTTCAGACGGGAGTTTATTATGGCGCCGGCGCACATGGGACAGGGCTCAAGGGTCACGTACAGCTCACACTGCCACAGCCGCCAGCCGCCCAGTGTCTGACAGGCGCCGTTGATGGCTTCGATCTCGGCGTGAGCAAGGGCGTTTTTGCCGGTCTCCCGGCGGTTGCGCCCGACGGAAACAACCTCGTCACCCAGAACGCACACAGCGCCGACCGGCGTTTCGCCTTCGCAAAAGGCTATGCGCGCCTGCTCCAGCGCCAGAGCCATGAACCGCTCATCGCGGGCAGTCCATGCGGATGCTCCGGCTGCGCAGCTGTCTTCACTCCGCTCAGCCATTGATCATCGTGTCGGCATAGGCGGGCAGGCTCTCCAGCGGAATGAGCTGGATGATGGAGAATGCCACGCAGATGAGAATGAGCACCAGCACCGGCATGCGCAGCAGCGACATTTTCACCTTTTCGCCAAGGGTCAGACAGGGGTCGCTCTTTTTGAGCACGAACATTTCGGGGAAGCGGGTAAGCATGGTGCGTGCAGAAAGCACCGCTGCCACCAGCAGCACGATGGTCAGCAAACAGTCGATATAATGTATCGTGTTTACACTCGTGTTCATTGCAAAGCCCAGCTGGGTGATAAAAACGAACAGGATGCGCTCTGCCAGACGTGCCGCTGCCGCAGGAACGAGCGAGCCGGAATAAATGACCAGATATCCCAGCAGCATGCAGGAAATGAAGGAGCCGAGCATCTCAACGAAGTTGGTCGTGGTCAGCGCAAAAAGCAGCGAGCTGAACAGCAGGGCGAAGCTGTCGCCGCCTCGGCGGCGGAGCACCTGCAGGATGACTCCGTTGAAAACAAAGGTCTCAACAAGTGCCGGAATGATACCCAGGCACAGCACGGTAAGTACGATCTCAAAGGCAGTGGAGCCCATCGAAATGGCGTCAAAGCTGTAAAATGCACCGCGTACGGAGGTCATTCCGCCGCCGGCTCTGTTGTCAAAATCAAGGACCTCGTTGATATAGTTCACTATGCAGCCGTCCAGAGTGAGTATACCCAGACCCACCCAGAACATGGGCATGAACTCGCCCTGACGCAGCTTGTGCAGGGGAACCATTTCATGAACGGGCAGCTTGTGCGCAAGAACATAGATAACAAAGGGCACCGCCAGTCCCAGCAGCATGATGACCGCGTTGAGGATGGCCATGTTCTGGGGTGAGGTGACAAAGGCATCTATGTCGGAAAGGCGGAAGCTGTTCATGTTGCTTCTGCTGTAGGAAAACACGGTGAACATGGCGACCACCACGAAGCTGATGACCAGACCGAGCACGGTGAACAGCGTCAGCGTAAAGCCCACCTGGCTGACCTCCTGCTTGATATTGCGGGAGATGGTGATGCGCGCCTTTTCCAGAACCGCCGAGGAGCGCTCATTGGCAGCAAGTCGGAGGCCAAGCGGT
>JAZUOR010000100.1:0-3037 GCA_045604745.1 Acutalibacteraceae bacterium
AATTTGTAAATCGTACTTTAGTGCAAAATTTTTCGCATAAAAATAAAGTGCCGCCCTTCAAGACGGCACTTTTGCTGAATGGATCACTTATCGTTAATGATGAGGCCGCACTCTCTTGCACGGACAGCAAGCTCCGTGCGGTTTCTGAACCCTGTTTTTTCCCGCATGCTCTGAATATGGCCCTTCACGGTGCGAACCGACATAAACAGTTTTTCTGCGATCGCAGCATCCGACTCACCTGCGACAAGCGCACGAAGAACATCGAGCTCACGCTCGGTAAGCTCTTCACTGAATGTATCTCCCAGCTTCAGAGACGGGGAAGACTCCGGGTAGATCCGTTCTCCCGCCATAGTGCGGTCAAGGACAGACAGCACTTCTTCTGCACCGGCATTTTTGTACCAAAAGCTGTCAACGCCTATATTATTCGCCCTGTCTATAAAGCTGCACTCAGGCTGGCCGGTGATAATGATGATCTTGATATCGGGAAAGCTCTTTTTGATTTTCTCCGCCGCGTCCAAGCCGCTTGCATTCATAGCAGTGCAGACATCCATCAAAATCACGTCCACCTTGTTAGTTCGGCAGTAGAATTCTGCCAAAGCGGCGCTCTCCAAAGAATGAACATGGGTATATTTATCACTGTTAGCTATGTAAATTTCAAGAAGCTGCCTTGCCATAGGATCATCTTCAACAATCAAAACATGGATCACAGGTGGTCACTTCCTTTTTTCAGCACAGTCAGTTTGAGAGTAAACCCGTTTTCATACAGCAGTTCCATCGTTCCGCCGATTTGCTCCGTTTTCTTTCTCATAGAACCAAGCCCGCCGCCCTCAACGATTTCACTTTGCGGTTGGCTTCCGCTGTTGATAAAACAAGCCGTATAAGTGTCGTCATCTTCCGAGAATACAATTTGAAGTTTTTCCGCATCGGCGTGCCGAACCGCATTGGTAAGAGCTTCCGTTGCCGCTTCAAAAAACAGCTGTTTAGCGTCATCCTGCGTTGGTGCTTGCCCGGTGATCTGGATCTCAAGCCCGACAGAGTGTGCCGCCTTCAGCAATATATCCAAAGGATCATCGTTCTTCGGCAGCTCCGATTCCAGACGCAGCATTGCGATGCTGCGCTTCAGGGTGCTGAGAAGCTCCTTTGACTCACCGTTCGCGCTCTGCAAATAACCCCGTGTCATAAGCAACGCCCTGCCAAGCTCTCTGTGGATGCGGGCTTTTGTTTCCAGACGCTCTTTTTCCCGTGTAAGCTCCTCCACATTTTCGGCGTATTTTTGCAGACGGAGGTTCATATCAGAAAGCTCCGCGTTTCTTTTTTTCAGTTCTTCCGTCAGCAGATTCAGCCGGGTTATTTCTGCTGCGGCAAGCTGTGTGATGCCGTCAACGATCGTATAGGCGAAAGTCCAAACGGTCTGGTCGGGCAAGCGGAAAGAAGGATTCTCGCCCATAGACAGCCGCGTTACTTCGGGCCGGGTTGCGCCCTCATTCAGATTTTCCCAAAAGATATTTGCGTTCTGTATGTCCTTGCCGAATATGGTGTGGCTGAGCTTGTCCATTTGATGATTCATCAGGATCACCATGCCGTTTTTATAGGCAAAGCAGAGACCTGTGTTCAGATAATCGAGACTTTCCTTTACCGACGAACGGGTGATAGAGTTTTTATCAAATTGCCGTTCCTTGATTACAATCACCAAAAGGGAAACTGCAATAGCAATCAATAGGAGAATCGGAAGGATAACAGGCAGCTGAGTAACGTATTCAACAATCGGAGATGTACGCCAGGACGGATGTGCAGATTTTACCTGCGCTGCGAACAAAATCAGCATTGCTCCGCTGAGCAAAAAGCACAGGGGGACAAGCAGCTCAAGGGACAGCTTTTTTCTGCGGAAGGAGCGGGGCAGCAGGCAAATGCTTGTGCAGACCGCAATGAATGTGATAACAAGGAAGATCGCCTTTATAACATAATTCAAATCACAAAATCCGATCATCTTCCGGCGCCCTCCTCTGCAATGGACAAAGTGACGGTGACATCCTCGTCCTCAATATCCCATTCAACGTTACCGTAAGGGACGGTCAGTTGAGCCAGCTTATTCTCCGCAATCTTCTCGAGACATCCGATCTGCATCTGCATTTTGATGGCACCGTCCTCGCAGTTGAGGTGTACCATCATTGCAATAGCATCATCGAGTAATTCTTCAACGATACTTTCATAAAAGTCGAATACCGCAACGGCCTGTTCCAGCCCGATTTTCCCGGTGCAATTCTTGCCGAAGGAGGTGGTTACATTTCCAAGCCGCAGGTTGTCGAGGGACTCTCTGATACAGTATTCCAGCTCCGGTGCGGAAATGACATTGCCTTCCTCCCCGAGCAGGAGAAGATTTCCGCGCCTTTTGATATATGCGCTTAACACGGCCACTTTTGCAATGGCACGTTTGCTCTGTCCGGCATCGGTTTCTGCAAGATCCAGCAACGCATCTGCTTTCGCAAGCTGAGGTGCAACTTCCTCGGCGATACGGTCATACAGACGGCTCTTCTCCTCCGTCCTCGCACGGCTTTCTTTCACCTCGACCTCGGTTCTCAGCAGCTCGTTGTTTTCTGCGATCTTTTTCTGCGTTTTACGAAGCTCTTCTATGAGCTCTTCGATTTGCTTCACATCATCCTGCCAAAGAACATGGCCGCCGGTAATTTCCTTGCTGTGGAGTATGGTGTCTCCCATGTCGACCGGCTCGACCTCGGCCTTCCGCATCACATCCTCGGGAAGCTCTGTTGCTGTGGCGGAGATCATACAGAGCTGATAATTTACATCGACAATTTGCGTCGAAACCGTGGTGTTTCGAAACAGCTCGTCGTAATTCGTGTTGGATGGAATGAGCCCGCTTTGAATGGCACTTTCCAAAAGGGCAATAATCATGAAGCAGTCAACCGCCGCCAAATCACCGCCGGCGAACTGCCAAAAGTACAGCACCCAAAAAAGTATGGATACGCCCAGAATAACCGCGGGGAGCTTCTGAAAACTCTTGCTTCCCGGCACACGGCAC